>JBKOXF010000006.1:0-6834 GCA_046724795.1 Actinomycetota bacterium
GGCCTATCTCGCGCAGCCGACGGCCAGCGCGCTCCCGGGTCCGTTCGGTGGAACTGCCCGCCGCGACCGGATGGAGGCCCGAGCATGATGTGGCTCGCCTGGCGCCAGCACAGGCTGCAGGCGCTCGCCGGCGCAATCGGCCTGGGGCTCCTCGCGGTCCTCCTCCTCGTGACCCACGCCGGGATCGCGAGCACCTTCAAGTCGACGGGCCTGGCGAGCTGTCTCGCGCATCCCGGTCGCGACTGCGGCGCCTTCGTCGAAGCGTTCGATCAGCACTTCCACGGCCTCCAGTTCCTGGCGGCGTTGTTCCTGGTGATCCCCATGCTCGTCGGGTTGTTCTGGGGCGCCCCGCTCGTCGCGCGCGAGCTCGAACAGGGGACCTACCGGCTCGTGTGGACGCAGAGCGTGACGCGCCGGCTGTGGTTCTCGACGAAGTTCGCCACCCTCGCTGGCGCGTCGCTGATCGGGGGGGCAGCGTTCGCGGCACTCGTGACGTGGTGGAGCCAGCTGTTCGTCCGCGTCGATGCCAGCCGGTTCACCCCCGGGAGCTTCGACCTGCGGGGCATCGTGCCGGTCGGCTACATCCTGTTCGCGCTCGCGCTCGGCGTGTTGATCGGAACGCTGGTGCGGCGAACCCTGCCGGCGATGGGTGCGACGCTGGCGGCATTCGTCGGGGTCCGGGTATTGGTGAACGTGTTCGTCAGGCCGCACTACCTCCCGGCGAAGACTACGAGCATGCCGGTCGTTCTCAGGGGCAGCGGGATCCTGGTCGGCGGCCCGGACCTCACCAACGGCTGGATCATCAATCAGGTCACGGTCGATCGTTTCGGCCACCTGGCCTACAACGGCGGCGGGGTCGGTTTCTCGCCGTTCATGGCAAGTCACTGCCGGCTCGGGGCCCTCACGCCTCCGAACCTGCCCTCGCCGGGGCAGCTCTCCCATTGCATCTCCAAGCTGGGCCTCCACACGGTCACGACGTACCAGCCGGCGGGCAGGTTCTGGGCATTCCAGGGGATCGAATCGGCGATCTATGTCGCGCTCGCCGCGGCGCTCTTCCTCGTCGCGGGGTGGTTCGTGCGTCGGCGCCTCGCATAGCTGCTGACTGGAGGCGGACATGATCTGGCTCACGTGGCGACAGCACCGTCAGCAGGCGCTCGCGGGACTCATCGGGCTCGCGCTCCTTGCGACGTGGCTGTTCGTCTCGCATCTCGGCATCGCCCGCGTGTTTCGCAGCAGCGGCCTGGCGAGCTGCCTCTCGAGTCCGGGGCAGGGCTGCTCGAGCCAGGCCGATGCGTTCAGCCACCACTATCAGGGGCTGCAGTTCCTGATCCCGCTGTTCCTCGTCGTCCCGCTCTTCGTCGGGCTGTTCTGGGGATCGCCGTTCGTGGCGCGCGAGATCGAGCAGGGAACGCAGCGACTGGTCTGGACGCAGAGCGTCACGAGGAGCCGGTGGTTCTGGTCCAAGCTCTCACTGATAGCGGCGGCGGCCGTGGCCGGCGCGGTGGCGTTCGCGGAGCTCGTGACGTGGTGGAGCTCGATGTTCGTGCAGGCACACGGCGATCGGATCGTGCCGGGCATCTTCGACATCCGCGGGATCGTTCCCATCGCGTACGTCCTGTTCGCATTGGCGCTGGGCGTCCTCATGGGATCGCTCATCCGCAGAACGCTCCCCGCGATGGCCGCGACGCTTGCCGGCTTCGTGGCGGTCCGGGCCCTGGTCACTCTCAAGCTTCGGCCGCACTATCTCCCGGGGCAGACCATCAGCGAATCCATCCTGAAGAATCCGGGCGCCCAGAACATCACGAGCAATGACTGGGTCCTCCACACCGATACGGTGAACGGAGCGGGCCACATCCTTGCCTCGGGAAGCGCGCGACTCGATTTCAACTACCTCGCGGCGAGATGCCACGGGTTCCCGGGCCCGGGGAGGTTTCCGTCGCCGAGAGTGCTGACCCAGTGCGTCAACAAGCTCGGGATCCACCTCGTCGACAAAGTGCAACCGGGGACGAGGTTCTGGGCGTTCCAGGGGATCGAGTCGGCGATCTACATCGTGCTCGCGGCTGCGCTCCTCGTAGTTTCGGCGTGGGTGGTGAAGCGCCGGCTGGCCTAGCGGCTAGCCCACGTCTGCGAGAAACGCGAACACGCGCTCCTTCGCCAGGAGCGCGGCCTCTTGGTCGAAGTCCGCATGCGTGCTGTCGGCGAAGTAGTGCGTGTCGCCCGGATACAGAAACAGCTCCACGCCCTGGACGGAGTCGGCCACCTCCTGCGCAGCCTTGAGGTCGCCCTCCTCGACCACGAACGGGTCCGACTCGTGCATGTGGATCTGCGCCGGCACGGCTGAAGGCCACTCCCCGAAGAACGCGGACGGGACGAACGAATAGAACAGTACGGCCCCGCGTGCGCCCTTTCGGGTCATCGCCAGCTTCTGTGCCGGGACCGCCCCCAGCGACATCCCCATGTAGACGATCCCCTCGGGCAGGTCCTCCGCGATCGCCGCGGCGCGATCGATGTACGCCTCCGGGAAGCCGTGCTCCTCGGCGTACTCCATGCCGTCCTTGATCTCGGTGAACGTGCTCCCGTCGAACAGGTCGGGCGTGTGGACGGTGTGCCCGGCCTTGTGCAGATCGTCGGCGAACGCCGTGACACCGGGCGTCAGCCCTAACGCGTGGTGGAAGAGCAGTACCTCAGCCATGGGCCAACCCTACCCTCAAGCCCGCGGGTCAATCAGGCGAGATGTTCTGGTTCAGCCGGAACACGTTCTCCGGGTCGTACTCGCCCTTCAGCGCCTTCAGGCGGTCGTACTTGGCCGCCCCGTACGCCTCGCGGATCCGGTCCTCCCCTTCCTCCATCAGGAAGTTCACGTAGACACCCGCGTGATACGGCTGGAGGGCCGACCACAGCCCCCGGGCCCACTCGCGCTCCTCGTCGAACCCCTCGCTCGTCATGGTGTTCGCGTTCACGTTGATCGTGTGGCCCGACCCTCGACCGTTGAATGCGGTCTCGTCCTCACCGACCCGGTCTATAGCGCCGCCGAGGTGGAAGATGGGGAAGGCCGCGATCGGCGACCGCATCTGGAGCGAATGCGAGGCCACGATGTCGATGACGTCGTCGGAGAGCTCGGCGACGTCACATGACCGGAAGTAGTACCAGTAGCCGTGCGGTAGCGTCGGATCGAACATCGATTGAAGCTGGAGGAACGGCTTGGGGACGCAGAGGTCGAGGATCGGAGAGCCGAACTCCTTCATCGGACGAACCACGCGTTCGCCGTCCTCGACCGGTCCCGCGTAGCAACAGGTGACGGCGATCACCAACTTGCCGTGCAGCTCCGTGGGGAAGATGGGCAGTGGCGGGATGGCCCGGTGAACGACGATCGTGGTCAGCTCGTCCGGGACGTCGGTGATCCAGTCTCGGTAGAACCGGAGCACCGCAGCCGAGTCCTCGACGGGCCAGAGGATCGGGCCGGCCAGCACGATCGGCCCCAGAGGGTTGAGCCGGAACTCGAACTCCGTGACGATCCCGAAGTTCCCACCGCCTCCCTGCACACCCCAGAACAGCTCGGCGTTCTCGCGCTCGTTCGCCTTCACGAATCGCCCGTCGGCCGTGACCATGTCGACGGACAACAGCTGATCGATGGTCAAGCCGTACTTGCGCATCAGCCAGCCGATCCCACCGCCGAGCGTGAGTCCGGCCAGCCCGGTGTGCGTGACGATGCCCGCGGGGACGGCCAGCCCGAACGCCTGCGTCTCGCGGTCCAGCTCGCCGAGGAGCACACCGGCCTGGGCGCGTACCGTTCGCGCTTCAGGGTCGACCCGGATGCCCTTCATCGGCGACAGGTCGATGACGACGCCGCCGTCGCACGTCGAAAAACCGGGGAAGCTGTGGCCGCCGCCACGGACCGCGACCCTGAGATCCGCGCGGCGGGCGAACTGAAGCGCCTGCACCACATCGGAAACGCCCGCGCATCGAGCGATCAGCGCCGGATGACGGTCGATGGAGCCGTTCCAGATCCTCCGGTGCTCCTCGTACCCCGGATCCTCCGGCTGAACGAGCTGGCCTCGGAAGGCATCCCGCAGCTCGCTCAAGGCAGCGGGATCGACCTTGGTTTGCGGAGAAACGGTCGCCATGTGCCACCCCCTCGCGACGGCGTTCGACAGCCACGGTACTCACACCGGGCGCGCTTGGACAAGCGTCTCTTCTTCGCATGGGCTGGACGCCTCGGCGAGGCGGCGTGATGATGAGCCGAGGCCGTTGCCTCCCAACGCGATGAGCGCCCCGAGGATCTTCCTGAGCTACCGGCGACACGACGCCCCGGGTCACGCCGGGCGGATCTACGACCGCCTGGTGGAGCGGTTCGGCACGGGGCGGGTGTTCATCGACACGACGATCCCGCCGGGCGGCGACTACGTCGAGGCCATCGAGCGGGCCATGTCGTCCGTGGACCTGCTGATCGCGCTGATCGGGCAGCGATGGTCGGCACCCCACGAGTCGCCGGCCGAGAGGTCCCCCACTGACTTCGTTCACACGGAGATCGAGCTCGCCTTCGATCAGGGCGTGCCGGTGATCCCTGTCCTCGTGGACGGCGCGCACATGCCGCCGTCCGACGAGCTCCCCCATCGCATCGCCCGGCTGGCCCGGCTGAACGCGCTCGAGATCTCCGACATGCGATTCGACGCCGACATGGCGCGCCTCCTGGATGCCGTCACGGATTCGGCGTCCATCTCGCGGGCCGCGGCCGAAACAGGACCGGCTCGCCCGTACGACGAGGCGGAGGAAGCCCGCGCGAGGGGCGAGAGCACTGAGACCCGCAAGACGGTGACCGTGCTGTTCTCGGACCTCGTCTCCTCCACGGAGCTCGCGGAGCGACTGGACCCCGAGACCCTGCGACGCGTGATGGATCGGTACTTCGACGAGATGCGCGGGGTCATCGCGCGGAACGGCGGAACGGTCGAGAAGTACATCGGCGACGCGATCATGGCTGTGTTCGGCCACCCCACCCTGCACGAGGACGATCCCCTCCGCGCGATCCAGGCCGCGTGGGAGATGCGCGACGCGCTCGCAGCGCTGAACCACTGGCTCCAGGATCGCTGGGGCATCGCGCTGCAAACCCGGACCGGCGTGAACACCGGCGAGGTGGTGACGGGCCAGCGCGAACCCTCACACCACCTCGTGGTGGGCGACGCCGTGAACACGGCCGCCAGACTGGAGCAGCTCGCGCCGGTCGGCGAGATCCTCCTGGGCCAGGCCACGCACGCCATGGTGAAGGGCGCCGTCGAGGTCGAACCCGTTGCCCCGCTGAGCGCCAAGGGCAAGTCGAGCCCGGTGCACGCGTGGCGGTTGCTCTCGGCGGCGCACGAGCCCGCCGAGCCGGCCCGGCGGTCACCGCTCGTGGGCCGGGACGACGAGATGAACGTGCTTCGGCAGGCCTTCGAGCGCTCCGTCGCCGACCGGTCCAGTTACCTGTTCACGCTGATCGGCGCGGCGGGCGTGGGGAAGTCCCGTCTGGTCGCGGAGTTCATGGTGACGCTCGTTGGCCGGGCCGGGATCCTGCGGGGCCGGTGCCGTCCGTACGGAGAAATCACGACGTTCGCGCCGATCGGGCAGATCGTGAAGTCGGCCGCCGGCATCTCCGACGCCGAGCCGACCGCGGACGCCATCGTGAAGCTGGCCGCGCTGGTGGAGGGAGCGCGGGACGCCGACCTCCTGGCGCTCCGCGTGGCTCAGGCACTCGGCCTGGAGTCCGCGTCGTCGCCCCCCGAGGAGATCTTCTGGTCCATCCGCCGCCTCTTCGAACACCTGGCCCGGGACCGCCCACTCGTCGTCGTGATCGAGGACATCCACTGGGCCGAGCAGACCTTGCTCGACCTGATCGAGCACGTCGCCGACTGGTCTCGCGAGGCCCCGATCCTGCTCGTCTGTCCGGCCCGGCACGAGCTGTTGGAGCGCCGCCCGAGCTGGGCCGGCGGCAAGCTCAACGCCACGTCGATCGCGCTCGAGCCACTGTCGCCGGGCGACGGCAAGGCGCTCGTCCGGAACCTCATGGGCGCGCCGGATCTCCCTCCGGAGGTCATCGACCACGTGGTGAACGCGGCCGAAGGGAACCCCCTGTTCGTGGAGGAGATGTTGGGGATGCTGGTCGACGAAGGCGCCATCGAGCGCGAGGACGGCCGGTGGGCCCCCACCCGCGACCTCACCGAGATCAGCGTGCCACCCACGATCTCCGCGCTCCTCGCCGCGCGCATCGACGGGTTGCCGGAGGACCTCCGCGAGGTGGTGCGGCGGGCGTCGGTGGCGGGACGCGAGTTCCACCGCGGGGCGGTCGAAGAGCTGTGCCCGCCGGCCATCCGCTCCTCCGTGCCGGGCGCGCTCATGGCGCTGCTTCGACGGGAGCTGATCCGTCCCGCGCCGTCGAGCTTCCCGGGCGAGGACGGGTTCCGGTTCCGTCACGCCCTGATCCGCGACGCGGGGTACAACGCCCTGCCGAAAGAGCTCCGAGCCGACCTGCACGAGCGGTTCGCCGCGTGGCAGGAACGCACCGCCGGCGACCGCGTGAAGGAGTTCGAGGAAACCATCGGCTATCAACTTGAACAGGCCCACCGGTACCGGGTGGAGCTCGGGTTCTCGGATGATCGAGAACAGGAGCTCGCCGCCGCGGCGGCCAAGCGCTTGGCTGCAGCGGGCTTCCGGGCATCGGCCCGGCGAGACAGCCGCACCGCGCTGGGCCTGTTCGACCGGGCCGCCGTTCTCTCTCCGCCGGGGACGGGACGCCGGAGCGAGATCCTGCTCAGCCTGGCCGAGGCTCACGCCGACATCGGCGAATTCGCCCGTGCCCAGGAG
>JBKOXF010000001.1:0-2546 GCA_046724795.1 Actinomycetota bacterium
CGCCGCCGCGCTCGCAACGGCGACTGGTGTGTTCCTGACCGGTGGGAACCAGCTCCGCCTGACGTCGGTGGTGGCGGGCACGCGGCTGGACTCCGGGCTGCACCTCGCGCGCGACCGCGGCGCGGTGATCGCGGGAACCTCGGCCGGCGCCAGCTCGCTTGCCGCCTACATGCTCGCTTTCGGCGAATCGGGCGCGACGCCCCGCCACGGCATCGTGCAGCTGTCGGCGGGGCTCGGGCTGGTGCCGCAGACCGTCGTCGACCAGCACTTCGAGCAGCGCACGCGGCTCGGACGGCTGCTCGCGGCGATCGCGCAGTCGCCGTCGCTGATCGGGCTCGGCCTCGACGAGGACACCGCGGCCATCGTCTACGCGGATCGGACGATGGAGGTGATCGGTCGCGGCTCCGTCACGATCGTCGACGGGTCGCACATGCAGACCGACGCGTACCGGCTGCGGAGGCGTCGTCCGATGATGGTGTCGGGCGCGGTCCTGCACTCGATCCCGAACGGCTACTGGTTCGACCTTCGGGCCCGCGCGTTGATCGTCGACGAAGGTGGTGCCGCTCAGCGCGAGGCGTCGGAGTGACCTCCACGCCCAAGCGTCGCCGCTCGCCCACGATCGCGCCCCCTGCCAAGCGCTCGACATCGAGGCGCGCGAGCGTCGACGGACCCGCCGACGCACGACCGCCGCTCTCGCCCGATCTCAGGATCGTGAACGAGCGCGTCTTCCGCGGGCCCAACTACTACTCCTACGAACCGAGCATCAAGCTCCTCGTCGATCTCGGCTCGCTCGAGCACTACCCGTCGAACACGATCCAGGGATTCACCGAGGGACTCCTCGACATGCTCCCAGCCGTCGGCGAGCACTCGTGCTCGCTCGGACACGCCGGCGGATTCCGCGAGCGGTTGATCGAGGGGACGTGGGCGGGTCACATCGCCGAGCACATCGCGATCGAGCTCCAGCGAGAGTCCGGCTCGCACGTCTACCGCGGCAAGACCCGGGGCGCCGGCGAGCCCGGGCGGTACAACGTGATCTACGGCTATTGGGAGGAGCAGGTCGGCCTCGCCGCCGGGCGGATGGCCGTCCGCATCGTCAACCACCTGGTCCGGGCCGACCCCGACTTCGACGTCATCGCCGAGCTCGAGGGGCTCATCCGGCTGGCCGAGCGTCGCGCGTTCGGGCCGTCGACGCAGGCGCTGCTGGATGAGGCCGCCAGCCGCGACATCCCGTACCTCCGCCTGAACGATCAATCGCTCGTGCAGCTCGGGCAGGGCAGGTACCAGCGCCGGATCCGCGCCACGATCACCTCGACGACGTCCGCGCTGGCCGTCGACATCGCCGGCGACAAGAAGCTGACCAACCAGCTGCTCGCCGCAGCGGGCCTCCCCGTTCCCCGGAGCGAGGTCGTGCGGTCGGCCGATCGCGCCGTCGAGGCGGCCAAGAGGATCGGGTTCCCGGTCGCGGTGAAGCCGCTCGACGGCAATCACGGACGCGGCGTGAGCCTGCACGTCGCCGGCGTCCGCGCGGTCCGCACCGCGTTCAACCGCGCGCTCAAGCAGTCGCGCGGCGGCGACGTCGTGGTCGAACAGATGGTGACCGGGCGCGACTACCGGTTCCTCGTCGTGGACGGGACCATGGTCGCGATCGCCGAGCGCGTCGCCGCACACGTGATCGGGGACGGCACGCACACGGTCCGCGAGCTCGTCGACCTCGAGAACGCCGACCCGCGCCGCGGCATCGGGCACGAGAAGACCCTCACCCGCATGCGGATCGACCGCGAGACCGAGCGGCTCCTCCGCGAGCAGGCGCTGTCGCTGGACGACGTCCCAGACGCGGGGCGCCAGGTCTTCATCGCGGCCACCGGCAACATGTCGACGGGCGGCATCTCGATCGACCGCACCTGGGAGGCGCACGACGACAACGTCGAGATCGCCGAGGAGGCGGCTCGCGTCGTCGGCCTCGACGTCGCCGGCATCGACTTCATCGCGCCGGACATCTCCGAGCCCGTCCGCGAGGCGGGCGGCGCGATCGTCGAGATCAACGCGGCTCCCGGGTTCCGGATGCACACCCACCCGACCGAGGGCGAGGCGCAATACGTCGCCAAGCCCGTGATCGACCTGCTCTTCCCGCCCGGCACGCCGTCGCGGATACCGATCGTCGCCGTGACCGGATCCAACGGCAAGACGACGACGGTCCGGATGATCAGCCACATCATGAAGGGCAAGGGCCACAAGGTCGGGATGACGGCGACCGACGGCATCTACATCGACGGGCGGCTGTCGCAGCAGGTCGACGCCAGCGGACCGCGCTCGGCGCAGAAGGTCCTCCAGAACCCGCGGGTGGACTTCGCCGTGTTCGAGGTCGCGCGCGGCGGCATCCTGCGAGAGGGACTCGGCTACGGCCGGAACGACGTCGCAGTCGTGCTGAACGTGACCGGCGACCACCTGGGGCTCGGCGAGATCCACACCATGGAGCAGCTCGCGGCCGTCAAGCGGGTCATCGTCGAGGCCGTCCCGCGCGAGGGTACGGCCGTGCTGAACGCCGA
>JBKOXF010000056.1:0-5757 GCA_046724795.1 Actinomycetota bacterium
AGCAGGCCGATGAAGATGTTCAGGCTGGCCAACAGGACCAGGAGGTCGCCGAAATTGTGCTGTGCGGTCTGCCCGGCGATGCGGGCCACGCCCACCAGGCTCGTCGGATCCTGGACGCTCCGCGGCTCGCCGCCGAAGAGCTCGTCGTAGATGCGCCCGACGTCGAACAGTCGTCCGAAGCTCTTCACCGCCAGCACGGTGGTCGAGCCGACCTGCTTCGCACCGTCGACGATGGACGTGACGGGACCGCTTCGTTCCCTGACGATGGCGTTGGGCTCCGTCAAGACTCCGATGCGCCACACGAGCTGCCCATCGACCTTCGCTCGAACCGGCGTGATCGTCTCGGTGAACCGGGAACCGTCGCGCGCCACCACGAGTGTCACGGGCTTACCGCTGCTTCGCTGCGTTTCGTCGTAGAGCTGCTGCTGCGTTGGGTTGGCGATGCCATCGATGCGGAGCACCCGATCCCGCGGCTTCAGACCGGCCGCGGAGGCGGGCGAAGCCGATGCGCCGAGCGTCTTCGCCACGGCCGCGAACTTCACCCCGTGCGCGACCTGTTGCCCGACCACACCGAGCCACAGGGCGAAGAAGATGAAGGCCACCACGAAGTGGGTTGCCGGGCCCGCGGCGATGACGATCGCCCGTTGCCACGCCGGCTTCGCCCCGAAGGTCCGCGGATATTCCTCCGGAGGGATCTCCTCGAGCGGGTTCATGCCGGCGATGCGCACGTAGCCGCCCAACGGAAGCGCCTTCACGCCGTATTCGGTCTCGCCGCGCCGGGTCGACCAGACGCGCGGGCCGAACCCGACGAAGAACTCCTCCACCTTGATGCCGAACCACTTGGCGAACCCGAAGTGGGCGGCCTCGTGGATCACGATCGTCACGAGGATCGCGACGACGAACAGGACGATGCCGACTGTGTTGCTCATCCCAGCTAGGGTCTCACGAAGCCCGGGACAAGAGGCGGACCGCCTCGCGACGCGCCCACAGGTCCGCGCGCTCCAGGCTGACCGCCGAGACCACGGGCGCGGGCTCGTGGGTTTCCAGCACGGCCTCCACGACCTCGACGATCCGGGTGATCGGAATCTTGCCGTCCAGGAACGCCGCGACCGCGACCTCGTTCGCCGCGTTCATCACGGCCGGGTAGGTCGAGCCGAGCCGGCCCGCCCGGTACGCGAGGTCGAGCGCCGGGAACGCCTCTCGGTCGACAGGTTCGAACGTCAGTGTCTGCGGGACCCGTCCGATCTCGAGCGGCTCGATCCCCTCCGGCATCCGCTCCGGCCAGGCCAGCGCGAGCTGGATCGGCAAGCGCATGTCGGGGTTCGCAACCTGCGCGATCATCGAGCCATCACCGAACTCCGCGATCCCGTGCACGAGGGCCTCGGGATGGATGACGACGTCGATGTCGTCGTAGTCAAGGTCGAAGAGGTAGTGCGCCTCGATCACTTCGAGGCCCTTGTTCATGAGCGTGGCGGAATCGATCGTGATCTTCGGGCCCATGTTCCATTTCGGATGCGCGAGCGCCTCCTTCACCGAGGCCTTCTCGAGCTCGGCGCGGGTCCAACCGCGGAACGGGCCGCCTGAGCCGGTGATGATCACGCGGCGGAGATCGTCACGGCGCTCGCCCCGCAGACACTGCGCCAGCGCCGCGTGCTCCGAGTCCACGGGAACCAGACGCTCCGGCTCGCCCTTGATGAGATCGAGGACGAGCTCGCCGCCGACGATGAGCGATTCCTTGTTCGCAAGCGCGACGGTCTTGCCCGTCTGGAGCGCCGCGAGCGTGGGCTCGAGGCCCGCCGCACCGACGATCGCGTTCAACACCATGTCGGTTTCGGTTTCGCGCGCCAGGATGCGAGCGGCGTCCGGTCCGACGAGCACCTCGACTTGACGCAGCCCCTCCAGCCTCTCCTTGAGCTCCATCGCGGCGTCCTCGTCGGCCACAGCCACCATGGGCGGCATGAACTCGCGGATCTGCCCGATGAGCAGGTCGTGGTTCTGGGCCGAGGACAACCCCACGATCCGGAACCGGTCGGGGTTGCGCCGGACCACGTCGAGAGCCTGGGTCCCGACTGAGCCGGTGGAGCCGAGGATGATCAGTGAGCGCACGTTCTCAGGGTACCTCTGGTTCGCGGGCTGCAGGGGCAGAACGGCTCATCCATCTCAGGGTACGAGCGTTCCGTTACGAGAAGTTTTCGGCCGAGGGAGGTTCTCAGGAAAGGAAGAGCCTGAAGAAGTAGAACGCGGCCGGCGCCGCGAACAGCAGGGAGTCCAGCCGGTCCAGGAGCCCCCCGTGCCCCGGCAGGATGCTGCCCATGTCCTTGATCCCGAGGTCCCGCTTGAGCATGGACTCCGCCAGGTCGCCGAGGGGGGCGAAGATCGAGATCACCAGGGCCAGACCCACGGCCTGCACCAGCCCGTTCCCCGACGTCATGCTGGACCACACGTCCAGGCTCGGCAGGATCAGGACGCTCGCCAGCAGAATGATGATCGTGGCGATCGCCGCGCCCTCCACCGATTTGCGGGGGCTGATCGACGGGGCCATGGCCCGGTTCCCGAACAGGGACCCCGCCCCGTACGCCGCGATGTCGTAGCCCACAGCGAGGCCGATCACCGCGAGGACCAGCGTTCGCCCGCCGTTCAGCGCGAGGATCGTCAATGCATAGGAAGCCAGAAACCCCACGTAAACCAGCGAGAACAGGGTGAGCGCGAGGTTGACCACCGTGTTCTGCCGCGCTTTGGCCGGCGTGGCCATGAACCACACGAACGTGGTGATGACCCCGAGCGCGAGCATCGCGAGCGCGCCCGCCTCACCCTTCAGATACGCCGCCGACGTGATCATCCCGGCGAACACCAGGCCCACGGCAGTCGCCGGCTGGTAGCCCCTCCGATGCAGCGCGGCGTACAGCTCGCCTTGCGTCAACATGATGGCGGCCACCGCGACCACGGCGAAGGGTCCCTTGCCAAGCGCGATCGCGGTGATACCCACGGCGAGCAGAACGATCCCGGTGATGAACGCGAGCGGGAGGTTCCGGCCTCCCGCCGGCGGTGGGGTGACGCTGGGTCCGACCTCCCGCGACGTGGGCTCCTGCCAGCTCGGACCGCCCAGCGACTCGGCGACCCCGACCGTGACGGTGGGGGGAGGCGTCGGCTCGGTCTCCAGATCGGAGAGCAGCTCCCGTTCCACCTGCTCGGCGGGAGGAAGGACGCCGGTGTCGGTGGTGAGCGGCGTCGGCTCGTCCTCGGAGCGCAGCGACTCGGCGAAATGGTCGGCGGCGGCCTCGACCTGGTCGAGATCGGGCTCGAGCACCTCGTCGGGCTCGATCTCCTCCATCTCTTCGACGTCCTCGAGTTCGCCGGCAGTTGCGCCGCCGGCAGCGACCCCGCCGAACGCCTCCTCGTCCTCGTCCCGGGGCCCCGGCAGGTCGGCGTAGACGGCGGGCGGGTTCTTGAGGTCCTCCACCGTCAGCTCCTCCTGCGGCGGGGACGGCTCCTCACGAACGGGGTCGGACTGCTCCTCAGGGAACGATCCCTGTCCCTCCCCCGGGCTCGGGCCGCCCTCCTGCTCCTCGCTCTCCACCAGATCGGCGAGCGGGTCCGTGGGGATGTCTGCCGTCGGGAGCAGGTCCTCGTCCGGGAACGGCTCGGTCGACTCGGGAGCCGGTTCGGGGGCCGGCTCGGCTCGCGGTTCTTCCTGACCGGGCGGTTCGTCGGTCCAGTCAACGTCCTCGATGGGAGCGAAGAACCGGTCGAGCGGCTCGAAATCCTCGTCTTCGCCGCTCTCGGCGCGATCTTTGGGCTCGTTCGACACCGGTCCTCCCGTCCGCGGCCCCGTACACGGGACCGCCGAAGGCTACACCTCGGAGAGTTCCTTCTCCTTCGCCCCCAAGACGTGGTCGACCTCGGCGACGTACAGGTCGGTCAGCTTCTGGAGCTCCCGTTCGGCCCGATGGAGCTCATCTTCCGAGATCGTGTGCTCACGCTCAAGTTTCTCCAGCTCGTCCTTGTGGTGCCGCCGCACGTTCCGGACCGCCACCCGGCCGTCCTCACCCCGCTCCTTGACGATCTTGACGAGCTCCCGCCGCCGCTCCTCCGTGAGCTGCGGGAAGGCCAGCCGGATCACGTTGCCGTCGTTCGACGGCGTCAGCCCGAGGTCCGAGGCCTGGAGAGCCCGCTCCATGGCCGGGATGGCGTTCTTGTCGAAGGGCTGGATCACGAGCAGGCGGGGTTCCGGAACCGAGAACGACGCGAGCTGGTTCATCGGGACCGTGCTGCCGTAGTAGTCGACGGTGATCCGGTTCAGAAGTGCGGGTGTGGCCCGGCCGGTGCGGATCCCGGCCAGTTCCTCGTGCAGGACCGAAATGGCCCCCTTCATCTTCTTCTCGGCGTCCGCGAGGGACGACTCGACGGTCATGCCAACGGCCCCCTCATCTCGCCGCCCCGTGCACCAGCGTTCCGATGGGTTCGCCCGACAGAACCCGGTGGATGTTGCCCTCCTTGCGGAAGTCGAACACGAGGATGGGAAGGTCGTTGTCGCGACAGAGGGAGATCGCGGTGGCGTCCATGACCTCGAGCCCGCGCGTAAGGACCTCCGTGTATTGGATCGTCTCGAACTTATGCGCCTCGGGGTGGCTCTCGGGGTCGGCGTCGTAGATCCCGTCGACCTTCGTCCCCTTCAGGATGGCGTCGGCGTGGATCTCGAGGGCGATCTGCGCGGCGGTCGTGTCGGTGGAGAAGTACGGTCGCCCCAGCCCACCGGCGAAGATGACCATGCGTCCTTTCTCGAGGTGACGCATCGCCCGCAGCGGGATGTAGGGCTCGGCGATCTGGGCCATGTGGATCGCCGTCTGGACCCGAGTGGCCTGTCCCGCCGCTTCGAGCGCGTCCTGGAGCGCGAGCGCGTTGATCACCGTAGCCAGCATGCCCATGTAGTCGGCGCGCGAGCGATCCATCTCGGGCGCCTGCCGTCCGCGCCAGATGTTCCCGCCGCCCACGACGACGGCCATCTGCACCCCGACTCCCCGCGAGACGTCGGTGAGCTGCCGGGCCAGGTCCGCGGTGGCCTCCGGAGAGATCCCGAACGCAGTGTCGTGGGCGGAAAACGCGTCCCCGGAGAGTTTCAGCAGGACCCTCCGGTAGATCGGTTCCTCCGCCACGTCAGTCGACCCCTTCCACCTCTTCGCCGAGCTCGAACCGGGAGTACCGACGGATCGCGATCTTCTCCCCAACCTTCGCGGCGGTCTCGTCCACGAGGTCGCCGATCGATTTCGAGTCGTCCTTGACGAAAGGCTGGTCCAACAGGACCCAGTCCCTGAAGAAGGCGATGACCTTGCCTTCCACGATCTTGGGAAGGGCCTGTTCGGGCTTGCCCTGCTCTTTGGCCCAGGCCTCGTAGATCTTGCGCTCGCCTTCGAGCACGTCCTCCGGAACGTCGTCGCGGGAGATCCACCGCGGCTTGGCGCTCGCGATGTGCAGGCAGATGTCCTTCGTGAGGGTCCGGAACTCATCGGTGTTCGCCACGAAGTCCGTCTCGCAGTTCACCTCGACGAGGACGCCCACGCGGTTGTTGAAGTGGATGTAGCTGTCGATCACACCCTCGTTCGCCGTTCGGCCCGCTCGCTTCGCCACGGAGGCGAGGCCGGCGGTGCGGAGGATCTCCACGGCCTTGTCCATGTCGCCGTCCGCCTCGACCAGGGCGCGCTTGCAGTCCATCATCCCCGCCTGGGTGATCTCGCGGAGCTTCTTGACGTCGGCTGCGGA
>JBKOXF010000050.1:0-10477 GCA_046724795.1 Actinomycetota bacterium
AGCCCGCCCCGGTACAGGCGATCGGGCAGCAGCCGGTACGTCTCGCCGCCGCTGGGCCAGTCGAGGACCCACGAGACCGCGTGCCCTCCCCCCGAGATCGCGCCCTGCGCGTTCCCGGAGCGCACCACGGAGCCGCCGAAGCGGACCTCGAACGTCGACCGGTTTACGCTCGACTCGTCGAGGGGGAACGAACGGTTGATGCCGAAGGTTCGGCCGGGATCCTCCCGGTCGAACCGAGCGAACCACAGCCGGCCCTCCGGCGGGCCGGCGTCAGGCGCGAGCAGCGTGGATCGGATCCAGTACCCGGCGGCGCCGTCCGACATCGTGAGGAACCACACCTCGTAGTGGCCCCGGCGGCCGCTCCACGCGGGCAGGTTGTCCGACTCCATACCTATCCCGAACGCGAGGTCCGCTCGCCTGTCTTCATGGCGTCTCCTTGCCTCACTGCGAGCTACCCCCCGGACCCCCAGAGGTGCCGAGGATACCGGACCGACTGAGCGCGCCCGATACAATTCCGGTCCCGACCCCAGGAGATCGCCAGCTGAAGACCACGCTCCGCCCCTATTTCTCCACGGCATCGTTCGTGCGCCTGCCCATGCGGGCAGGCTTCCGGCACATCGCGGAGGCCGGATACGACGGCGTCGAGGTGATGGTCACCCACGATCCCGCCACGCAGGAGCCGCACCAGCTCGCCGCGGCGGCCAAGGAGTTCGGCATCAAGGTGCCCGTGGTCCATGCACCCTTCCTGCTCATCACCCGGCGCGTATGGGGGACGGACCCCATCGGCAAGATCTACCGGGCCGTCCAGGTGGCCGAGACGGTGGAAGCACCGCTCGTGGTGGTGCATCCCCCGTACCGTTGGCAGGTCCGGTTCCGTCGGTGGATCCAGGACAACCTGGCGGAGTTCTCCGCGCGCACCGGAGTGACCGTTGCCGTGGAGAACATGTTCCCGATCACGTTCGGGGCGGAGCGCGGGCTCACCTTCCACGCCGGCCAGCAGCTGGATGAACTCGACCACAATCCCTATCTCGTGCTGGACACGTCCCACGCGGCCGTGGCGGGGATCGACATCCTCGAGGCCTACCGGCGATACCGGGACAAGATCGTGCACGTGCACATCTCCAACAACGCCGGCAAGGGATGGGACTCACACCTTCCGGTTTATGACGAGGGCGGCGTGCTTCCGCTCGACGAGTTCCTCCGTCTGCTGGCGGACGACAGATACCGGGGCACGATGTCACTGGAGCTGGACCTCAGGCCGTATCTGGAAGACAAGGATGCCCTCCACGAGGTCCTGGTCCGCAACCGCGAGTTCTGCGAAGCCCATCTGCCTCAGCGCCCGAAGGCGCGGACGCGGTCGTAGCCGCTCGCGACTCTCTTATCCTTGGGACGTGCGTCGCTGGACCCTCATCGTGATCGTGCTGCTTTTCGTCGGCCTCGGCGTGGCCGCGACGTTGCAGTTCGCGTTGGGGCAGCACAAGCACGTTCAGTGCCCCGGACCGCACGCCCAGTTGGGCCGTCCGAACGATGTCGTGCGCTGCGTGACGCCGTCCCCGTCCGCGCGCTGATCCACCGGCCGGGCGCCGACCCTAGGGACCGGATCGCCGGAGATGCCGCAACAGGCAGCCCGGGCCGCAGTGGTGCGGTCGTCGCCCGAACGCCCCGGCGCCCTCGCCGCTGGTGCTCGCCAGCCCGGTCGGGATCCGCACGCTTCCGAGATCTCGACCCCGGAACCGGTCCATATCGACGCACTTCCTGATCCCAGGGACGTGGCCGCAGGCCCCATGCTGCCAGAACGTCCAGCCGTGACCGCCCCAGTTGTGGGCGGGGACCGGCGGGGATTCCCGGGTCCAGCTCGCGAGCCACAGCGGGTACCCCGCCCGAGCGAACCGCTGCGTGTTCCGCATCTCGGTCTTCCACCGCGACCAGCCCGTGTAGATCATGGGCCTCACGCCGGTCCGGCGACGGACCTCGTTGAGCCAGGCCCACGTCCAGTGGATCAAGCCTCTGCGGGTGAGATCGCCGCTCGTCTCGAGGTCGAGGACGGGGATGATGTCGCCGGCCCGGATCCGGGCGACCCTGAGGAAGTGATCGGCCTCGATCCTGGCATCCCGAGCGTGCCGGTCAGGACGAGCGAAGTGGTACGCGGCAACCACGAGGCCGGCACGGAGCGCACGACGCCGGTTCCGGGCGTACTTCGGGTCCACCCAGTCTCGCCCCTCCGTCGCCTTCATGATGGCGAAGGTCTGGCCGGCTGCTCGAACGCGTCGCCACCGAACCACGTGGTTCCACTTGGAGACGTCCACCCCGTGAAGCCACGCCGACGCGGATCGCCCAGCCGTCGGTGGCGGGGCGTGGGAGTGTGCCGCCACTCCGGCAACGGGAACGGGAACGGGAGCGGGAGCGAGCGGATAGACCCCACCCGAGCCGAAGATCTCCGCGATGGCGGGGATGCGATCCCGATCGCCGGCCCCCCCAGGGCCTCGGGCGGCGGCAAAGGAGGCAACGGTGAGCGCCACCCCGACGATCATGAGCAGAGCGACGGTCATGAGCACTGCAACGATCGGCATTGCGAAACGACTTTTGGCGAACGTAGCGAAGCGAGCATGAAGCAACTCTGGATCCCCCCAGGGAAACGGCGGGGCAAATATCCAGGGCAGGAGTTGTACTGTCAAGCAACTCGAGGGAGTTCCCTACGGTCCGGCCTGTGCCTCAACCCTGCGGGTGACCCGTCGCTCCACAACGAAGGCCGCGAACGGGATCAGCCCGGCCAGGATCACCCACACCAGCGAGCTGATCGGCCACCGTCCCCGCCGGGTGAGGTCCGCCGCGGAGACGAGGTACACGATGTACAGGAACCCGTGGATGGGGCCCACGACGTTGACAACCTCGGGGTGCCCGGCGATCTGCAGCGGGATCCCCACGAAGACGAGCACGACCAGTCCGACCCCGACGGCGTAGGCCATCACCCGGTACCGAAGGAGCGCGCCGCGCAGTCCCGGGTCGACCGCCGGGTTCACTTCTCGGCCGACCGGCGCTCCGAGGACAACCTGTCCAGGTATTCGTTGTATGCGGCGAGCTCCGCCTCCTCGGTGACGGCCCGCGAGTCCGCTTCGGCCTGCTTCCGTGCGGCTCGCGCCTCCCGCCGGCGAGTGGTCTTCGTATCGGCGAACTCCGGCTGCTCGTGAAGGAGGCGCCACCACAGGTACGCCGCGTACAGAGCGAACAGCGGCCACTCCACCGCGTACGCCCAGGACAGGTTGTTGCCGGCCAGCGCGCGCTGCAACTGCCACCAGAAGAATCCGAGCATCGCCCCGATCGCCACGACCGCCACGACGTGAAGCTTCACGGATCCCGCGGTGAGCCATCTGTTGCGCACGGCTGCCCTCAGAAGAACACGCCGCGGCGGGACATCAGGTTTCGGTAGATTACCGGTCTGGGAACGGCATGCATAACTGCATGTTACGCACCCTGGGGCGGAGCGAAAACGTCGCAGTTATCCGATGGAGGACGGCTCTCGTCATCCCGTTCTCGGGCGGCTTGAGCGCCTTCACGTCGTCAGCGGGTCTCCGCCCTGTTCCCGCAAGAGCAGGAAACGCGGTGGCACCGAGGGCATTGGGCCTCTCGCGTCCTCGGGTCCAGGAGGGTTTCGAAGGCTCCTTCCGAGGCCGTGATGGACGCGTTTCTACGATCCAGACGATGCCACCGCCAGTCAACGCGATGCCCAGCACTCCGATGACGATGGCGATCACGAGGTCACAGTCGGCTTGGTGCCACCCGGGACCATAGGGCCGCGGGGGAAGGTGCCCCAATCCCCAGACGGCACCGCCGATCAGCCAAAGGCCGAGGAGTACAGCTCCCACGCCCAAGGCGATGACACCGAACCGCTTCACTTGGAAGCAGCCCCCACCGTTTCCGTCTTCCCCACTCCAGGCGGTAGCGTAATCCGGCACGGAGACGCGGAGGTAGGGACTTAGCGTGTTCGTTTGATGTGACCGCCCCGTCCGACGAGCGCGAGATCCTAGAGCGAACCGTCCGCGCTATAGCCGACCGAGCGCGGGACGCCTACCGTGTGGTGGAGGAGGCTCACGCCATCGAATCGAAGGACGAGTCCGGTCTGGTCTCGGCGGCCAAGCAGCTGAGGATGGAGCTTCTTCAGACGAAGGCCGAGCTGGAGCGCGAGCTTGGGCGGATGCGCCTTGCGAGCGCTGCAACCGGCAGGGCCACTGGGTCAGTGGCGTCGGTCCCAAGCCCGGGCACTGGGCGCACGCGGAATCAGCGCCGAACGGTCATGAGCCGAGTGTCTAGAAGACGAGGCTTGGCGTGTCCAGAGACTCAGGGGAGCAGATCGTGAAGAAAATCCCCGATTCCGCTGCTGTAGCCCTCGGCGTTGGCGTGAACGAGATGCTCCTCGAGCACCCCCCGATAATAGAGAAGCTGGAGTCCGACCCACGTGTATGCGATCCGATAGCGACTCGGATCGCTTTCAGCTCCCGCCGCCAGGATGTCCCAGGAGCTTGACGCCCCAGGTGCTGGCGTTGTGGACGGGTTCACTCTCTGCACAAAGTCTCGGACGGCTGCGAGATATGCGGCATGAAACTCTTGATCACAACAAGCGAGCGCTAAGTAGTCGATCATGGCTGTCTTGTACGACGTCCATTCATCCGTCACAGACTGCCGGGGAAAGTATGCATAGAAACTGGGATCCGCCTTCGCCGCGGCCTCTCTCCAAGCATTCACCGTCTTGTTTCGAGCCTTCAGTCCCTGTATGTAGCTTCCGGTGGAGTTGACGACATCGCGGGCGCCGTCGAAAGCGGTCTCGACGCCTTCGCTGATGTCGGTCACCATCGCGTTCTTGAGAGTCAGCTCAGCTTGTCGGTCGGACCACTGCTTGGTGAGTGCCGGGAAGATGAGGGCGGCTGCAATGGTGACCGCCAGCCATTTGACGGGCTTCGATCCACCGATCCGAGCCAACTTCGCACGAAGTCGGTTCGCGTCGATTCCTTTATTGGAGAGTTCGTCTGCTTCTTGATTGCTGACTTTGAGGCTTCGGGTGTGTCCATCCTCAAAGCGGACCCGAATGTTCGTCGCTTGATCCCCATTCAGAGGATCTCCCGATAGGTCTGATCGCTCCATGGGTCTTCTCTACCTACTGGCGCTGCGGGATGGTATCCCCCAATCGCGTGACGGTAGCTAGTGCGGAGGGGCGGCTCGGGACGGCTCCCACTTCTCCACCCGTCCGACCCTCGTGACGCGGCAGCGAGATTCTCAGAAGAACACGCCGCGGCGGGACATCAGGTTTCGGTAGAGCATCTGCTGGATGTTGTCGCGGATCCGGTCGGTCAGGTTGAAGACGAGCATGGCGTCCTGCCACGCCTCGACGTCGTGGTCGTCCAGCGAGATGGGCTCGCCGAACTCGATGACCCACTTCGACGGCAGCGGGATCAACCCGAGTGGGCCCAGCAGCGGGAAGAACGGCGTGATCGGGAAGTACGGGAACCCGAACACCCGGGCCAGGAGCTTCGCGTCGGCGATCATCGGATACGTCTCCTCGGACCCCACGATGGCGACGGGCACGATCGGCACCCGGGTCTTCAGCGCGAGCTCGATGAACCCGCCCCGGCCGAACCGCTGGAGCCGGTATCGCTCCCGCCAGCCCTTGCCGACGCCCTTGAACCCCTCCGGGAAGACGCCGACCAGCTCACCCTGCTGCAGGAGCCGCTCGGCGTCCTCTGGGACGGCGAGCGTGTTGCCCATCTTGCGGGCGATGGGGCCGACGAAGGGCGTCCGGAACGCGAGATCCGCGGCGAGGAGCCGGACGTGCCGGTGGGCAGGATGCTCGTCCAGCACGCCGAACTTCATCACCAACGCGTCGATCGGCACCGTGCCCGCGTGGTTCGCCACGAGCAGTGCGGCGCCCCGCGACGGGATGTTCTCGATGCCCCTCCAGTCCACCCGCCAGTACTGCGTCGCCATCGGCCGGAGGAGCGGCGCCCAGAACTTCTCGACGAGCTCGGCGTCGAACCCGAAGTCGTCGACGAAATAGTCGCCGGTCAGGCGTCGCCTCCCGAACTCGAGCATCTCTCGGATGGCGGCGGCGTCGAACGGTCCGATCCGCTCCGGTTTCGCCGGCAGATGGATCCGGCAGAACCCCGAGTCCCCGACGACGCGGTTCCGGCAGCGCTTGCCGTTCGAGGTGACGGCGCGGCATCGATCGGGCCGGCGCTCCGTTTCCCGCAGCGAGATGACCTGCGCCATCAGCTCCGCACCTCCTCGACGGGCTGCTGGCCCCGCCGGCGCAGGAATGCGTACAGGTCACGCTCCCACTGCTCCACGGTCTCGCGCGGCAGCACCTGCTGAATGCGTCGCCCCCGGATGAAATCTTCGAGCGCCGCCCGGGTGGTGAAGCCCGGCGTGAACCCGAAGGCCCGTTTCAGCCGGTCGTTGTCCACAACGCGCCCGTACAGCAGGAACCGAAGTTGGTCCGTTGAGAAGTCGACCATCCCGGCCCGACGCAGCGCGTTCGCGACCGGACTCACCAGAGGGAGCAGCAGCGGCAGCGGCGGCCGCCCCAGCATGCGGACCGCCTGGGAGAGGTAGACGCAGCCGTCGCCGGCGACGTTGTAGATCCCCGGATGGGCCCCGCGGACGGCACGATGCAGCACCTCGACGGCATCGTCCTCGTGGATCAGCTGGATCCGGGGGTCGTATCCCATCGCGGTCGGGATGACCGGGAGCGAGAAGTACCGTGTGAGGGTGGTCTCGATGTCCGGGCCGATGAAGTTGGCGAAGCGCAGGATCGTGACATCAACGTCGGGGCGGCGCCGTCCGAAGTCGCGGGCGTACTGCTCGATCTCGATGGAGTCCTTGGAGTAGCCGAAGCGGGGCACCGACCGGGCCGCCATGTCCTCCGTGAACAGCGCCGGGTCTTGTGGATCGGCGCCGTAGAAAGCCGTCGTGGACTTCATCACCAGCTTGCTCACCCGCTCGGCTTTCTGGCACGCGGCGAACAGCTGCATCCCGCCGATGACGTTTAGCTCCTTCATCGCGGTCCGTCCGCCCACCCGGGTCGGCGTCGCGACGATCGAGAGGTGCACGACCGTGTCGACCTCTGCCGCCTGCAGGACCTTCACGATGAGCGGATTCCGGATGTCGGCTCGGACGTACTCGGTCCGATCGAGGTCTACTTCGGGCTCGTCCAGGTCGACGCCGACGATGTAGTCGACGTTTGGATCACGCTCCAGCCGCTGGGCGAGCTTGCCCCCCAGGAACCGGGAGATCCCCGTGATCAGAACGCGCTGACCCACGCCTTTCACCCTATCGTCTAATCAGCACGGGGTCACCGGGCTCGAGGCGGGCGGCTTCCGCAAGATTGCCGCCGTTCACGGCCGCGGCGAGCCACCCCGCCGAATCGACGATCAATGCGGCTTGACCGGGGCGGACGTCGTTGAACGTCAGGGCTCGGCGGAGACTGATCTCACCGACCTCGTCCGTGTCGAGCACGAGCTCCGACTCATCGTCGAGCGTTGCTCTGACGAGATCGTCCTCGCCGGCCGCGAGCTGAACGTTCCCGAATCGATCGATCGAGAGCACCCGACATCGGACCTCTCCCTCGACGACCTGCGGGCGAGGGAGGTCGATCCGCTTCAGCGACTCCACGTCGATAGGAGGCCCCAACGCCTCGAGGTCCATGCCCTTCGCCAGACATGCAGCTGCCGGCGCGAACACGTCGCGTCCGTGGAACGTGTGTGATGTCGGCTGGAGGATCACATCCAAGGCGGTGATCTCGACCGCGAGCGCCGCCCCACCGAGCCGTTCCCACGCCAGCGAGAGCACGCCGTTGTCCGGCCCGACCAACGGCTGTCCGTTCGTCGTCTCCACGGCGACGGCGCGGCGGGCCGTGCCGACACCCGGATCCACCACTGCGAGATACACCGCGTCATCGGGCATGTAGCGCACCGCGGCCCGGAGCGCGGCCGCGCAGCCCATGACGTCCATGGCCGGGATCCCGTGGGTCAGGTCGATGACGCGGGCATCTGGGGCGATCCTCGCGATCACGCCGTGACAGACGCCGACGAACCCGTCGGCGAGGCCGTAGTCGGAGCAGAAGACGATGGGCCGGGCCACGGCCACCGCCGGTGAGGCGCTAGCGGCCCTGCTGGCGTCGCTGCCAGCGGGTCTTCTTCAGCAGCTTCTTGTGCTTCTTCTTCCGCATCTTCTTGCGGCGTTTCTTGACCAGCGAGGGCAAGCGTGCTCCTTCGATTGCTCAGTCGGGCGGGCAGGGAAGCTTACCGCAGCGGATCTTCCCGCGAGACGGTGGTTCAGTCGGTGCCGAACAGGTTGCGCAGATCGACCCGCTTCGCGCGGAACCCTTCCTCGAGCCGCACCGACCCGAGCCTGAGCGCTTTGGGCGCATCCGCCACCGGCGAGATCAACCGGAGCACGCCGTCCTCCGCGGAGTGCTCCAGGTACCCGATGCCGAGGTAGGTGCCCTGGCCGTCGGCGAGTCCCACCACCAGTCGATCGAGCTCCCGAAGATCGAACAGCGCCGGAAGAGTCGGCATGAACACCGTCGGCTTGACCCGCCACTTCTGGAGCGGCGCCGAGAAGTAGCGCCGCATCGCGGCCTCGCGGTTGGCGGCTCGCTGTTCCACCGACGTCGGCACGGCCGCGGGGTGGACGCCCAGCGTGTACACGTCGCCGGGGAAGAACCGCCGGGCGATCCCGAGCAGCGGGTCGAGCTCCTCGCCCCGCTGCAGGCCGATCACGAGGTCGGGCCGGATCAGTTCGAGCTTGTGGTACTTGAGGAGCTGGCCGTGGACGCCCGATACCATCCCGCTGGTGTCGATGACGACGAACTCGGCGCCGCGGTCCTTGGCCAGCTCGTACAGGCGAGCGACGCCCGTCACCACCGGCAGCATGTGCCCCTGGGGCGACGTCGCGCCGACGAAGTAGAGGGCGTCGGCTCCGGCCATCGCGTCCGGCTCGACGTCGGCCGCGGCCCTCACGAGCTTCAGCCCGATGGTCGTAGGGGGGCCGACCGACTTCTGTCCGACGTCGGCGTCCAGGAACGCGGCCACCTTCCCCGCGTCGGCGGCGGCCCGGAGCATGGCCCTGCCGAGCGTCGTCTTCCCCGAATCGAGCCCGCCCATGAGGAAGACGCACCTCGACTCGTTGACGGCCCGCTCGACCAGGGCCTCGTGCTCGTTCACGTCGCCTCCCGGTTCAGGGCTCTCGGAGCCTCGACCGGACGGCGAGGAGCGTCTCGCGTGCCGGGTGGACTATCCGGGCCTGGGCTCTCCTGGATGCGCGATCAATCGGCGAACGACGACGGGAACCTCGGCGAAACGAACCTCACGTCCGGTCTGAAGCTGCATGTCGGGACGGATTCTAGCTGCCCGAGACCGACGGCAGTCTCGAGCAGATGGCCTGGAAGCACGGCCAGTACGCCTCGGGACGGACGTTGTCGTCCATGACGATGACATGCTCGGTCCGCCCCTGATGCTTCGCCACGATGAGCGCGGGATCGTTCACGTCGGCGATCGAGACCGTGTCGACGCCGCCTTCGATGGCCGCCCCGGCGAACCCGTGGTCCGCGAAGACGAGGTCCGGTCTCGACTCGGAGAGCATCCGCTCCATCGGCTCCGGACTGTGCGTGTGCAGCGCGCTGCCGTGTCCGATCAGCATGGCCACCGAGTGGAAGTACCGGATCTCGCGCCGCCCCCGGCGCCCCTCATCCCACGGCCGGCCGTCGAACGGAGTCAGCAGCTCGAGGCCTCGCTTCGCGAGCTCCCGGCCCACCTCCATGTACAGGAGCGGGAGCCCGGTGGGGTGGCCGGTGGCCAGGATCACGGACTCACCGCGCTTGCACGCGAGGGCGAGACGGTCACCGAGGCCCTCACAGGCTCGTAGCACCGGTTCGGGGTCGACCCGAACGGGACCGAACCGCCGCGCCGGGTCGGGGTCGATCCCCGACTCCTGGGCCACGAGCCGAAGCACCTTGCCTTCGGTGAGCGTGTCGACGCCGGTCAGGCCGAACTGCGACCCGAGATCCCCGTCGCACAGCAGGCCGATCTTCCACAGCACGTTGTCCATGGGGTGCGTCACCACCCCCGCCATCCCCCCTTCGATCAGCGCGTCGAGCAGGACTTCTCGGGGGTACGGGCGGGGAACCCACCGGTCGTCGGGCTTCGGAAGGCGCAGCAAGTGAGGCTGGGACGCGGACATCGAGCCGACCTTAGCAGGCCCTCAGCCCCATCCCGCCCTTGGGAGCCGCCTGGTCGGTGAGCGTCGAGGGGACATCGACGCCGGCTTCCCCCTCGACCTTGCGGATCCAATCGCCTGGAAGGGCGTCGGGGAGATCCGCCTCGGCCATCTCGGCGAAGTAGATCGTCCAGGCGCGAGGGACAACCCGGGCCCATTGATAACCACCGCCGCCCGTGGCGATCCACCGTCCCCCCGCCGCTTCGTGCGCGAG
>JBKOXF010000074.1:0-10762 GCA_046724795.1 Actinomycetota bacterium
CGGCCAAGCGGAACTCCACGCCGTCGATTCCCTCGGCCAGCCGCTCGGCGCGCTCGAGCATCGCCGGCGACAGATCGACACCCACGGCGCTGGATGCGATGGCCGCCGCTTGCCGAACCGCGGCCCCGGTGCCGCACCCCACGTCGAGGAATCGATCCTCCGGACGGAGCTCCAGCGCCTCGAACGCCGCGCCCTGCATCTCGGCGTTGCGTCGGGAGCGCCGATCCTCCTCGTAGGTCGGGGCCCATTTGTCGAACCCGCGCCTCGATGCGGCGAGGGTCCTGGCGCGATCGGTCGGCCGATCAGGCATAGCGCCCGTAGTTCACCTGGCCCGACATCGCCTCGCCGACCGTCCGGAGCTCGCTCCACCGCTCGCCGAGCTTCTCGAGGTACTCGCCGTGCGACTGGAGGCCGTAGACCCATTCGTCGAGCCACGCGTCGAAGGTCGCGTCCTCACGGGCCACCGCGTCCCAATCCAGATAGAACCGGTTGTCGCGGTCGTAGTAGCCCTGCGCGTAGCTCGGGTGACACGCTCCCGGCTCGACCACCACCGCGTCGACGATCAGGCCGGGGATGGCCGTCCGGTTGGGATCGGCCCGGATTACCTCCGGCTCCACGAGCTCCTCGCACACGACGATCAGACGGTCCGCGGCGAACGCCGCCTCCTTTTGGCACCCCACGAGGCCCCAGATCTGGGCGTTGCCGTCCGCGTCGGCCCGTTGCACGTGCACGATGGACACGTCCGGGTTCAGCGGCGGCACCGCATAGACCGGGTCGTCTCCGAACGGAGACTGCATCTCGACGATGTTGGAATTCACGTTCGGAAGATCGCTCTCGAAGTAGCTGCGGATGGGCATGAACGGCAGCCTCGACGCGCCGGCCACGTACCGCGACACCATCCCGAAGTGCGAGTACTCCTCGATCTCGATGGGGTCGTCCGCGCCCGCCTCCGTGCGCCGGCGGATCGCGTGGAGCGAGCCGACCCCCGGGTTCCCGAGCCACGAAAAGACCAGCTTCCTGGCCACGCCGGCGCCGATCATCTGGTCGTAGACCAGGTCGGGGGTCATGCGGGCGAGCGTGAGGTCGCGCCGTCGCTGCCGGATGATCTCGTGGCCTGCGGCGAAGCAGATCAGGTGCGTGAAGCCCTCGATCGCGACGGTGTCGCCGTCGCGGACGAGCTCCGCCACGGCGTCGTGCATCGAGGTGACCTTCGACATCTACGACCAGAACCGGTCGACGGCCGCCTGATCCTCGTTGAAACCCCAGGCCTCGGCGATCCGGCCGTCGCTCATGTGGTACATCCCCGCCGTCCGCCACTCTGTCCGCTGCCCGCCCCGCTCCCCGCGCAGCGTGAGCATGGCCATCGCGTGTTCGTCGTCAGCGAGCACGGCGTGGACCTCGGTCTCGACCGTGCTGCCCGTGGCCTTGTTGCGCCGGTCGAACAGGTCGAACACCTCGTCCTTGCCACGGTAAGTCCCCGAATAGGGGTTCGCCCCAGTCACGTGGAAGACGACGTCGTCGGTGAAGGCGTCGCGAACCGCGTTCCAGTCGCCTCTGGTTTGCGCGTCGAACGCCGCTCGGACCGCGTCTGCGTTGGGGTGCCCCATCTCCGCCTCCTCGTGTCGCTGAGGCTCAGCCTCGCACAGCGCCTCTATTGCTGTCGCACGCTCGTCGGGCCCCCAGCTTCGCCGGTGGCCCGACGAGGCAAGGGGTCCGCATTGCTCCGCTCGCTCCTCTCGCGCGGGCTTCCCCCCTGCACCTCCACGCCCTCCGCGAACCACTCGATCCAGTGCTCCTGCGGGCCGGTCTCGACTGCCTTCGAGCAGTAGTGATCGCCAACCCATTCGATGGCCTCGTCGGGGGGCACACCGGCCAGGATGGCCATGCACGCCAGCACGGTCCCGGTTCGGCCGTGCGCCGCGATGCATCCCACCTCCACCCGGGCGCCGTCGCGCCCGTCCGCGAAGGCCCCTCGGATCCGCTCGCGCGCGTGGTCCCAGTCCCTGGGGGCGCCGCCATCCGGCCAGTCGATCACCTCGCCGTGCTCGGACCAGGACTCGTCCAGCCACAGCCCAACGTCCGGCGCGGGCCTCGAGGGATCGATCCAGTGGAACGCGGACGCCGACGCGTAGATCGTCGTCCCGTCCGGGTACTCGATCGCGTGAGAGCGGTGCGGACACGTCCGCCGCGGGTTCCCCAGGCTCATGAACCGATCTCGGCGCAGGCTTCCTCGAACAGCGCGAGCCCGGTGTCGGCCTCCTCCGCGGTGACCACGAGCGGCGGCGACATCCGGATCGCGGAGTCTCCGGCGCGCAAGGTGAGCAGGCCCCGGCGGAAGCACGCGAGCTCGACCGCGTCGGCGGTGGCACCATCGCCGAACTCGACGCCGATCATCAATCCGATCCCGCGGACCTCACGGATCAGCGGCTGACGTTCGGCGAGCGCCCGAAGCCCATCGAGCAGGTGCGCCCCCACTTTCGCCGCGTTCTCCGCGAGCTCGTCCTCGATGAGCTCGATCGACGCAAGCGCGGCCGCGCACGCCACCGGATTGCCCCCGTACGTGGAGCCGTGCGCTCCGATCTCCCACTTCATCAGCTCCGCACGGGCGATGGTCGCGCCGAGCGGGAGCCCGCTCGCGATCCCCTTCCCGGCGAGCACGACGTCGGGCACGACGTCCCAATTCTCGGCGGCCCACATCCGTCCGGTCCGCCCCATCCCGCTCTGGATCTCGTCTGCGATGAGCAGGATCCCGTGCTCCGTGCACAGCTCACGCAGATACTGCAGCCAGCCGTCCGGAGGAACGATGTACCCGCCCTCGCCCTGGATCGGCTCGACCACGATGGCCGCCACCTCGTCCGGCGGCACGAGCCGGGTGAAGATCGCGCGCTCGAGATGATCGAAGTCGCCGTACGGCGCGTGCAGGACCCCCGGGAGCAGGGGCCCGAACCCCGCGTGGTACTTCGCCTTGCTCGCGGTGAGCGAGACGCTGCCGTACGACCGGCCGTGGAATCCGCCCAGGAACGCGATCAGGTACTGGCGCCGTGTGGCGTGGCGCGCCATCTTGAGCGCGGCCTCCACCGCCTCCGTTCCGGAGTTCGTCAGGAACGACCGCGTCGGGCCGCCCACCGCGGTCACCGAGTCCAGGCGGTCGCACACCTCGGCGTAGATCGGCAGGTAGAAGTCGGTGCCCGAGTAGTGCAGGAGCTCTCCGGCTTGCCGCCGGATGGCCTCGACCACTTTCGGGTGGGCGTGGCCGGTCGACGCCACGGCGATCCCAGCGTTGAAGTCGAGGAACAGGTTGCCGTCGACGTCCTCGATGACGCAGCCCTCGCCGTGCGCCGGCACCAACGGGTAGGCGCGAGCCAGCGACGGCGACGTCACCCGGCCGTCCCGGTCGATCAGGGCGCGGGCCTTCGGCCCCGGAAGCTCCGTGACGATCCGCGGTGCCTCGCCCACGGCCTATTCGGAGATGACGGTCTGGGACTGCTCGCGGAGGTACTGCTGGACGTAGTAATGGCCGCCGCCGGCCTTGCCGCCCGTGCCCGAACCCTTCCAGCCGCCGAACGGCTGCATGCCCGGCCACGCGCCGGTGGTGGCGCCGGCTCGCCGGTTCACGTACACCACGCCGGCCTGGATGTTGTCCAGGAACTTCTTCTGCTCCGCGTCGTTCTCGGTGAAGATGCCGGCGGTCAGCCCGTACTCGGTGTCGTTCGCGAGCTTGATGGCCTCGTCGAGCGAGTCAACCTCGCCGACCGCCACGAATGGAACGAACAGCTCCTGCTTCCAGATCCACGAGTCCCGCGGCACGTGCACCACCGCCGGCGCGACGAAGTTCCCGCGCTCGAGGTCCCCGTCGGTGAGCCGCTCGCCGCCGGCGATGACCTCGCCGTTCTTCTTCGCCTCGGCCGCGGCCTCTTCGTAGGTCTCCACCGCGCGCTCGTTGATGACCGGCCCCATGAACACGTCGCGCTCCAGCGGGTTCCCGATCTTGATGTTCGCGACCTTCTCTTTCAGCTTCGACACGAACTCGTCGTACACGTCGCGCTCGACGTACACGCGCGACGCCGCAGAGCACTTCTGTCCCTGGAACCCGAATGCGCTCCGCAGCACGCCGTCGGTGGCCTTGTCGAGGTCGGCGTTCTTCGTGACGATCGCCGGGTTCTTCCCGCCCATCTCGCAGATGACCGGCTTCGGGAAGTCCTTCGCGAAGTTCTTGTAGATGCCCATCCCGACCTCGTAGGAGCCGGTGAACGTGAGCCCGGCGACGTCGGGGTTGGTCTGGATCTCGTCGCCGACCACGGGGCCCGGGCCGGGCAGGAAGTGCAGGGCGCCGGGCGGCATCCCCGCGTCGCGGAACGCCTCGTACAGCTTGAGCCCGGTGAAGATCCCGGCCGAGGACGGTTTGAACACCACCGTGTTGCCGGCGACGAGCGCGCCGCCCATCGGCCCCGCCGCAAGCGCCATGGGGAAGTTGAACGGGCTGATCACGCCCCACACGCCGTACGGCTTCATCACGCTGCGGTTGTGCTCGGCCTTGGACAGCGCGTCCATCGGGACCTCGAAGCCGTCGTTCTGCTCCATCTGGTCGCAGTAGTACCGGATGAGGTCGGCGGACTCGGCGACGTCACCGAGCGCCTCGAGCCGGCTCTTCCCGACCTCGATCGCCATGAGCGCCGCGAGCTCGAAGTTCCGGTCGCTGATGAGATCGGCCACCTTGCGAAGGAGCGCCACCCGCTCCCGCCACGGCGTCGCCGACCACTCCGGGAAGGCGGCCTTGGCAGACGTGATCGCGTCCTTGACGTCCTGTCTGGAGGCCTGGGCAAACTCGCCGATCACGATGTCCCGGTCGATCGGCGACCGCTCCTCGAACCAGCCCTCGCCCTCCCGGGCCTCCCCGCTGACGTAGAACGGGTGTCGCTGGCCCAGCCAGGACTTCGCAGTCTCGATCCCCTGGTCGTAGGCGGTCTGCAGCTCCTCGTTGTCCGCCTTCATGGTGGCGTAGGTGATCCGGAATGTTTGAGTGGCCATGGTCGATCCCCCTTGGGTCGGTCTCCGTATCAATGGTAACGGCCCTGGAAACACTCAAGGAGCCCGGCAAGGGCTCCGACGTATCTTGAAAGGTGTGACATCTCCGCCCTGCTGGGCGGGCGATGCTGCGAACCCGGGCGCACCGCGTGGTGGCCCGGGGGCGGAGGTGCTCACATCCTCCCCGCAGATCCTGGTCCACCTTCCGAGGAATCCCCTCTCTCCGGGCGTACCATCGCTTCCCCTGGGCGGGGGGCCTGGGGCCGGAGGAGGCAGGCATTGAGGCTGGTCACCTACGACCGGGGCGGCGAGCGTCGGCTCGGCGCCTGGATCGCCGAGGGTGTGGTCGACCTGCCCGAGGCGGTCGGCCACCCAGCGTTCCCGACCAGCATGGAGGGCCTCCTCTCGCGGAACGGCGGAACCGTCCTGGAGGCCGCCTACGAGGCCCTTGCGAAGCACGACGTCCTCGACTACCTCGTGCAGCGCGCCAAGCTCCTGGTTCCACTGCTGCCCGCGTCGCTTCGCGACTTCCTGGCGTTCGAGGACCACGTGAAGCACGGCGCCCGACGTCGTAAGACCTCGGTTCCCGAGGTCTGGTACGAGATGCCCATCTACTACAAGGGCAACCACCGTACGGTGATCGGGCCCGCGGCGACGGTGGAGTGGCCGTCGTTCACGAAGAAGCTCGACTACGAGTGCGAAGTGGCGGCCGTGGTCGGGAAGCACGGTCGCGACCTCACGGTCCAGCAAGCGAAGCGCGCCATCTTCGGCTTCACGCTGATGAACGACTGGTCCGCCCGCGACATCCAGGCACGGGAGATGCAGGGGTGGCTGGGCCCGGCGAAGGGCAAGGACTTCGCGACCTCACTCGGGCCGTGCATCGTCACGGCCGACGAGCTCGACCCGTCGCAGGTCCGCCTGGAGGCGCGCGTGGATGGCGAGGTGTGGTCGAAGGGATCGCTCGACGGGATGCGCTGGTCGTTTGCCGAGATGATCGCGCACGTGTCGCAGGGCGAGGACGTGTGGCCCGGCGACGTGTACGGGAGCGGCACGTTCGGCGGGGGATGCGGGCTGGACCTGGGTCGGTTCCTCGAACCCGGTCAGGTGATCGAGCTCGAGGGGACGGGGATCGGCGTGTTGCGCAACCGCGTCGGCCGTCCCAAGCGGGGCCGCTGAATCTCCCGTAGCCTCGGAGGCGATGGCCTCGCTCGACATCGACGGCACTGAGCTCGTTCTGGTGCTCACCGCCATGGAGCGGCTTGGAGCGCTGCATGGCGACATCAGGGTTCCACTCGCTTCGGTGAAGAGTGCTCGAACGACGAACGATCCTTGGAGCGAGCTCAGGGGGATCCGAGCTCCCGGCGCGGGATGGCCTCGTCGCATCGCCCTCGGGACCCGCCGCGGATCGTTCGGCAAGGATTTCGTCGCCGTCTACCGCGACAGGCCGGTGGTGGTGATCGAGCTCGAGGGTGCCGAGTTCCAGCGTTTCGTGGTCTCCGACGACGACGCCCGATCGACTGCAGCTCGACGCACAGGGCAGATCGCGAGCCCGCCCAGCTGATCGGACCATGGACCCGATGAGCAGATACCTGCGACCGCTCGTCGTGTTGGCGTCGCTTGCTTCGGCGTGCGGGCAGACCGCGCTGCCTACGGTCGGCGCCGCACACCCCACGCAGGCGCCCCCTTCCCAGCGCCCCACTCCGAGCGCGATCGACGCGACCAAGCTGCCCCGGGTCCCACCGCGAGAGCCGAAGGTCCGGGCGACCCCGCCCTCCTCGCCCCGGAGCCCTGCGACGGCCGACATCTCCGCGTACGGGGGCTTGGCGACGTGGATCGATGTCTATTCGGAGAACGACGTGTTCGGGCCGCAAGCGTTCGGTGACGCGGCAACCACCGCACGCGAGATGGCGGCGCGCGGAGTTCGCACGCTCTTCCTCGAGGCCGGGAGCTACCGGCACCCGGCAGTCGCGTTCCCTGCGGCCACGGCGGCACTGATCCGAGCGGCGCACGCCGCCGGAATCAACGTGATCGGGTGGTACCTCCCGATGTTCCGCAGCGTCCGGCACGACCTCCGCGAGGTGATGCGGACCATCCGCTTCCGTACCCGAGACGGCCAGGGCTTCGACGGGTTCGCGCTGGACATCGAGGCCGACCTCGTTCCCCCGGAGCGCCGCATCGCGAACGTCCTCCAGCTCTCAAAGGAGATCCGCAGCGCAGTGGGCCCCCGGTACGCTCTGGGCGCGATCATCCCGTCGCCCCGAGGCCTCATCCGGGTCCCCTCGTATTGGCCGGGGTTCCCGTACCAACAGCTTCCCCGCTACTACGACGTCGTGCTGCCGATGAGCTACTTCACCTTCCATTACCACGGCGCCGAGGCCACGGGCCGATACATCCGCGACAACGTCGAGATCATCCGGCAGCAGACCGGCCGCCCGAGGATCCCCATCCACGTGATCGGCGGGATCGCGGGGGACATGTCCCCGGCGGAGACCCGAGCGTTCGTTCTGGCCGCTCGATCCGAGCACGTCTTCGGCGCCAGCCTGTACGAGTTCCCGGGCACGTCGAGCGCCGAGTGGAGGATCCTCCGCCCGCTCCCGCCGCCGTAGCCGGGCACCGATCGGGTCAACCGGTCCAGCGCATCATGTGGTGCATGTGGTCCGGCTTCGTCGGCAGGTCCTCCGTCCGGTTCGCGTGGGCGAGGATCGGCTGGGGCAACTGGGACTCGGCGATCACCGCGAAGCCCAGCCGCTCGTAGAACGCGATCCGGTTGTCGTGGCAGGCCAGGTACACGTCGCGGTCGTCGAGAAGAATCCGCATGAACCGGGAGCCGATCCCGACCCCGCGCCGCTCCTCCGTCACCAGGACGTCGTCGAGATACAAGGCGCCGTCGACGTCGGCCACGTGGATCGCCCCGACGATCTCGCTTCCGTCACGCGCGACCAGCCATCGGCCCCACTCGTACGGCTGCACGCCCCGGTCGTTCTCAGCAAGCATCTTCTCGATCGCCGGAACGTCCTCGTCCGAGGCGGGGCCGAACTCGAGCGTCACTCCACCAGGCCCATGCCGCGGGCCCAACTCGTCGCATAGCCGTCGATCTCCACGCTGGCGAGCGGGTCGTCGCGCTCGAGCGGCCGGTCCGCCTCGACCATCAGCGCGTACTCGTCGGCGAACTCCTTGGTCTTGCTGGCCTCGATCGCCGCGGCCTGCGGGCCGTGCTGGAGGCCTTGCGGATGATGGGTGATGAACGCCTCCCCGATCCCGGCCCGCGAGAAGAACTGCCCCTGGTGGTAGAAGAGCACCTCGTCCTTGTCGATGTTCGAGTGGAAGAACGGGACGCGCAGCGCCGTTGGGTCGCCGGTCTCGGTGGGCCGCGGGGCGAACAGGCCGATCTCGAACCCATCCGACGTCCACACCACGTGCACGGACGGCGGCACGTGGTACCGCGGTGACATCACCGGGCGGAAATCGCGCTTGTTGAGCTTCATCGGGCAGAGATCGCCCTTCCATCCGACGACGTCGAGGGGATGCCACCGATAGGTCAGCGACGTGTACTCGTCCTCGCGCTTGACCCGAACCTCGAACTCCCCCTCCTCGTCGTGCGGCTCCGGCTCCGGGGTCACGAGGACGCCGGGGTCGAACAGCGCGTGCCGCCCGAGGATCCCCTTGTCGGGAAGGCGATACTCGCCCGCGGACTCGATCGCGTAGAGGAAGGACTCACCGTTCGTCGGAACGAGCCGGTGCGTCGTGCCCTTCGGCAGCACGAGGAAGTCCCCCTCCTCGTACTGCAGCGGGCCGTAGTCGGTCTCGAGCGTCCCCGCGCCGCGGTGGACGAAATAGCAGAGGTCGCCGTCGGAGTCACGCAGGTACCACGGCGCGGCCTCCCGACGCTTGCTCACGTAGAGCGCGACGTCCTCGTTGTGCAGGATCCGCTGCCAGTCGCCGTCCGCTCGCTCCATGTCGCTCGGCTTCAAGCCGTTCAGGTCGTAGGCGCGTGGCTGCAGCGGTCCCTCGATGCGAACCCACGCCGTCGGCGGATGCGTTCGGTACAGGTGCGACGACCGCCCGTCGAACGCCTCTCGACCGTGCTCCTCCTCGAAGGTGCCCTCGGGCAGACCGACATGCGCCTGCTTCGTCACCCGGCCCTTCTGCAACGGAAACACGGCTATCCCTTCTTGGCTTCGGCTCGCTCGCCGGCCTTCCGCTTGTCGCGCTCGTGCTTCTTGCGCTTGCGGTCCCTGGCCCAGCGAACCTTCGCCCGATCTCCTCTACCCATGGCGCTCCTCGATCGTCTTCCTACCCATCGATGTTCAGCTCCTCGTCCTCCTCGCCCTTGGCGAGCTCGGCGCTTCGCTTCGCCGCGGCGTCGATCGCGTTGAGGAACGCCGCCCGGACCCCGGCCTGCTCCAGCTCCCGGATCGCGGCGATGGTCGTCCCGCCCGGCGACGTCACCATCTCACGCAGCTCCACCGGGTGCTTTCCGGTGTCGCGGAGCATCTTCGACGCGCCGACCATGGTCTGCACGATCAGCTCGCTCGCCACATCCCGCGACAGCCCCAGCAGGATGCACGCGTCGATCATGGCCTCAGCCAGGAGGAAGAAGTACGCAGGACCACTCCCCGAGGTGGCAGTGACGGCGTCCAGGTGGTACTCGGCCAGCCGGATCACGTGCCCCACCGACCCGAGCAGCTCTTCCGCCTCGGCAAGGTGCTTGTCCTCGGCCCGCTTGCCGGCGGCCACCACCGACATGGCCTCGTCCACCAGGACCGGGACGTTCGACATCACGCGAACAACGGGACAGTGCGCCTTCAGGCGGCGCTCGATGAACGAGGTTCGGATGCCGGCGGCGAACGAGACCACGAGCTGTTCCTCGCGAACGTGGTGTCCGATCTGTTCGCACAGCCGCTCCATGTCCTGCGGCTTGACCGTGAGGATCAGCGTGTCGGCCCAGGCAACCGCGTCCGGGTTCGACAGCGACGTGGTGACCCCGTGCCGCTCGGCGAGCTCTCTCGCCCGTTCCTCCCGACGGCACGTCGCCATGAGCTCATCGGGCTTGCGTCCCCCCGCCCGGATCAGCCCGGAGAGCAGCGCTTCCGCCATCTTGCCGCCTCCCAGGAAGGCTACGTTCCGCCCCTCGGTCATCTCCCTCCAGTCCTCAGTAGGTTCTGTGCGAAGAACCACATGTTCGCAGGCCGCTCGACGAGCCGGCGAGTGAGGTACGGATACCACTCCGTACCGTACGGGATGTACACCCTGACCGGATAGTGGTCCCGGGCCAGGCCCTGTTGGATGTCCCTACGGATCCCGTACAGCATCTGGAACTCGACCCTGGCCCACGGGAGGCCTCGGCGCTCCACGAACGTCCGAGCGCCCTCGATCAGCTTCGGGTCGTGCGTGGCGACGTGGACGGTGTCCCCGCGGCCCATCAGGGTGGCGAACTCCCGCCCGAAGTTCCGATCCACGTCGCGCCGCCTCGGGAAAGCCACCTCCACGGGCTCCAGGTACGCCCCCTTGACCAGTCGGACGATCGATCGCTCCGGCAGCTGGCGCACGTCGTCCGGGCTCCGGCGGAGCGCCGATTGCAGGCACACCCCCACCCGGTCTGATCGCTCCCGCAGCATCCGATGGACGCGCAGGGTGGCGTCGACGTAGGGGGAGGCCTCCATGTCGATCATGACGAGGATCCCGGCCTGCGAGGCCTCGTCGATGAGGCGGGCGGCGTTCTCGAGGCAGAGGCCCT
>JBKOXF010000099.1:0-6966 GCA_046724795.1 Actinomycetota bacterium
CGGATACACGTTGAACCCGCCGACGATGAACATGTCCTTCTTCCGGTCCGTGATCCGGACGTAGCCCCGCTCGTCCATGACGCCGATGTCGCCGGTGTGAAGCCACCCATCTGCGTCGATGGTCTCGGCGGTGGCTGCCGGATCCTCGAGGTAGCCCTTCATGACGTTGTATCCACGGACGACGACCTCGCCGGGCTGACCTGGAGACGGGGGCCGCCCATCCTCGTCGACCACGCGAACCTCGGTGTCCTGGATCGCGCACCCGGACGTGGTGGCGATGGTCCCGGGATCGTCGCCGGGCCGGCACATCGTCGCGGTCCCCGTCGACTCGGTGAGGCCGTACGCGGTGAGGATCGTCTCGAACGTCAGCTCGTCGCGCATCCGTTCAATCAAGCGCACGGGGACGATCGCAGCCCCGGTCACGGCGAGCCGAAGCGAGGACAGGTCATACGCGTCTCGGTCCGGATGGTCGAGGATGGTCTGGTACAGCGTGGGCGGGCCCGGCAGGACGGTGATCCGGTGCTCGGCGATCCGCCGCATGGCCTCGCCCGCGTCGAACACCGCCTGCGGGTAGATCGTGGCGCCGCGCATCAGGCACGCCAGGATCCCCGCCTTGTACCCGAACGTGTGGAAGAACGGGTTCACGATGAGGTACCGGTCGCCGTCGCGGAGCCCGACCGTCCGCGACCACGTCTCGAAGACTCGGAGCGACTGGGCGTGCGTGGTCATCACACCCTTGGGCCGCCCGGTCGTACCTGACGTGAAGATGACGTCGGCCACCGCGTCGGGATCCGACGGTGGCGACACGTCGAGGGCCCCTTCCGAGATGACGTCGTCCCACGAGCTCGTTCCGGATGGAGTGTCTCCTCGGAGGGTCACGGTCTCGACGTCCACGCCCTCGGCGCGGAGCATGCCGACGTAGTCGGCACCGAGGAAGCCAGTCACGGTGAACAGCAGCTTCGCCCCGCTCTTCCCCAGGATGTACGCGGCCTCGCCGCCCTTGAAGCGCGTGTTGATCGGGACCAAGGACGCTCCCGCCCGGACCGACCCGAGTGCCGCGACGATCCACTCCCAGACGTTCGGCGCCCAGATCGCCACGCGATCGCCTGGGCCGACCCCCCGCGCGAGAACGGCTCGCGCCGCGAGGTCCACACGCTCGGCCAGGTCGGTGAACGTGATCCGCTCGTCGCCATCGACGACGGCACCAGCGTCGCCGAACCGATCGGCCGCGTCCTCGACCAGTCGCGGGATGGTCCCCCACCGGAGGTCGCCGCGGTGCTCGTCAGTCATCCGCGAACGGCTCCACGATCTTCCAGAACCGGTCCATCTCCTCCAACACAACGTCGCGCGGGCCGTGGGTCAGCCCCAACACGGTCTCCCGGACGCCGAGCGAGGCGAAGTACTCGACCTTCCCCGGGTCGGGCAGCGAGCCCAGCGGCTTCACCTGGACGGTGTCGGGGTCGCGCCCGAACGACTCGTACGCGCGACGCAGCTCGGGCAGGTGCGCCTTGATCCCCCGCCCCCCGATGGGCATCCACCCGTCGCCGTACTCAGCGGCAGCCGCGAAGAGCTTCGGCCCGCCCATCCCGCCCAGGAAGATCGGCGGCCAGGGTTGCTGCCGGGGCTTCGGCCACGCGAACGACGGCTCGAAGTTCACGAACTCTCCTTTGAACGACGCCTGCTCGTCCGTCCACAGCCGCTGCATCGCCAGCACGTGCTCCCGCGCCACGTCGCGTCGCCGCTCGTACGGCACCCCGTGTTGCTCGATCTCGTCGCGGTTCCACCCGAACCCGATGCCGAGCGTGACCCGTCCCCCCGAGAGCAGGTCGAGCGTGGCCACCTCCTTCGCCGTGACGATGGGGTCGCGCTGGGCCACGAGCAGGATGGCGGTGCCGAGGCGAATGGTCTCGGTGGCCTCCGCCGCTGTCGTCAGCGCGATGAACGGGTCGAGCGTCCGGTAGTACTGCTCGGGCAGCGGCTCCCCCATCGGCGGCGGCGTCAGCCGACTCGCCGGGATGTGCGTGTGCTCCGGGATGTACATCGAATGGAACCCGCGGGCCTCGGCCTCCCGCGCCGCCTCCGCCGGATGGATCGAGATGTCGGAGATGAACACCGTCACGCCGAACTTCATCGCTCTTGAAGCACCTCCCGGAACGGCAGCTCGCGGTCGGGTTGGTGATCGCGGGGCAGTCCGAGAACCCGCTCGGCGATGAGATTGCGCTGGATATCGTCGGTGCCGCCGCCGATGTGGAACGCCAACGATCCCAGGAACGCGTGCTGGATCCCGTCACCGGCGAGCTGCCCCTCCGCACCGAGCAGGTCGACCCCGAGCTCTGCGGAGTCCGAGACGAGGTCCGCCAGCACGAGCTTCATGATCGACCCCTCCACCGTGGGGATCTGACCGCGGCCGAGCTTGCTCACGATGCGAGCCTGCAGGAACTCCAGGATCCGGTTCCACGTGTAGACGCGCACGAGCAGATCCCGCTTCGCTGGATCTGCGCCGCGTTCCGTTGCGACCGCCGCGAGGCGGTCGAACGGCAACGCGAACCCCGTCGTCGCACCTCCCAGCGAGACCCGTTCGTTCATCAGCGTCGTGACGGCGACCTTCCACCCCTCCCCCGGTTCTCCCAAGCGGTTCGCATGCGGGACACGCACCCCCGAGAGGAACACCTCGTTAAAGTGCGCGGTGCCGTCCATCTGCGTGAGCGGCCGCACTTCGATCCCCTGGGAACGCATGTCGACGAGGAGATAGAGCAGTCCTTTGTGCTTCGGCACGTCGAAGTCGAACCGCGCGAGGAGGATGCCCCAGTCCGCCTCGTGCGCGCCGGACGACCACACCTTCTGCCCCGTGACGATCCAGTCGGCGCCGTCGCGCTCGGCTCGCGTCGTCAGCGCGGCGAGGTCGCTGCCCGCGCCGGGCTCGGAGAAGAGTTGGCACCAGATCTCGTCTCCGCCGAGCAACGGCGGAAGGTACCGCTCCTTCTGGTCATCCGTGCCGTGCGCGATGATCGTGGGCCCGGCCATCCCGAACCCCGGGACGTCGAAGGGGATGTTCGCGCCGGCCCGGGCCTTCTCTTCGGCCCAGATCGTCGACTCCACGGGACCGAACCCGCGGCCGCCGTACTCGGCCGGCCACGCCGGCGCGGCCCAGCCGCCCTCGTACAATCGCTGTTGCCAGGACCGTCCGACCTCGACGTCGTACCGGAGCTCTCCCTCGATTCCCTGCTCGCGCTTCCACGCGGGGAAGTTCGCCTCGAGCCATTCCCGGGCTTCGGCCCGCACGGCCGCCTCCTGCGGCGACTCAGTGAGGGCCACCTCTAGGACGCCTTCCCCAGAACGAGCCCGCTCGTCGGAACCCCGACGCCGGCCGTCACCAGGACGTGCTCGACGCCGTCGACCTGGTTCACCGCAGTGCCCCGGACCTGGCGCACGCCCTCGGCCACGCCGTTCATCCCGTGGATGTACGCCTCGCCGAGCTGCCCGCCGTTCGTGTTGATCGGGAACCCGCCTCGGGGGCCGATGCCCACGTCGCGCACGAAGTCCTTGGACTCTCCGCGCCCGCAGAACCCCAACTCCTCCAGCTGCAGCAGCACGAACGGCGTGAACGGGTCGTAGATCACGGCGGTCTGCACGTCGCGCGGGGTGAGCCCCGACTCCCCCCAGAGCCGGTCTGCCACCACCTTCGCCTCCGGCAGCGCCGCGATGTCGTCCCGGTAGTAGCTCGTCATCTCCTCCTGGTCGGAACCCGCGCCCTGCGACGCCGCCTCGATCACCGCCGGCGGCTGCCTCAGGTCCCGGGCCCGCTCCACACTGGTCACCACGACCGCCACACCGCCGTCGCTCTCCTGACAACAGTCGAGCAGACGCAGCGGCTCGACGATCCATCGCGACGCGTGGTGATCCTCCAGGGTGATCGGCTGCTCGTAGAACCACGCGGCCGGGTTCGTCGCCGCGAACTCCCGGCACGCCACCGACACGTTCCCCAGATCGTCATCCGTCGCGCCGTACTGATGCATGTACCGCTGCGCGAACATCGCCACCCACGACGCCGGCGTGAGCAGTCCGTACGGGAAGTACCAGCTGTAGTGGACGAGCAGGCCGGCGGCCTTCTCCGCCGCGCTCGCCCCGAACCGTTGCTTGGAGCGACCGTTCAACGCGCGGTACGCCACCACCACGTCGGCTGCTCCGGTGGCGACGGCCATCGCGGCCTGGTGCACGACGGCGCAGGCCGCGCCGCCCCCGTAATGGATCCGCGAGAAGAACGAGATGTCGCCCATGCCGAGCGTCCGGGCCACCTCGATCTCCTCGTTCGCGTCCATCGTGAAGGTGGTGAGGCCACCGACGTCCGAAGGATCGATCCCCGCGTCATCCAGCGCCGCCTTCACCGCCTCGGCGGCGAGGCGCAGCTCACTGCGGCCCGAGTCCTTCGAGAACTCGGTGGCGCCGATCCCCACGATGGCGGTCGTCCCGTTGAGCTTCATGCCGGGACCTCCAGGGTGACGGTCCCGGTGACGTGCTCGCCGAGGGAGTTCGCGCCCCGCACGTCCACCTCCACCTCCGGGCCGTCGACGCGCGAGACCACGCCGGTCATGCGCATCGTGTCGCCCGGGTAATTCGGCGCGCCGAGCCGGATCGACACCTTCTTGAGGACGGCGTCGGGCCCGGCCCAGTCGGTGACGAACCGCCCCACGAACCCATTGGTCGTGAGGATGTTCATGAACACGTCCTTCGCCCCTGCGGCCTCCGCCAGCGCGTGGTCGTGGTGCACGTCCTGGAAGTCCCGCGAGGCGAGCGCCCCTGCCACGACGAGCGTCGTCGTGATGTCGACCGCCAGCTCCGGAAGCGCGTCGCCCACCTGCACCGTCATCGGGCGATCAGATCCCCGAGCCGGGCGAGCTGTGCGGTGGCCGCGCCGAACATGAGCTCGGTTCGCTTGGCCTGCTTCGTGTATCGGTGCAGCGGGTAATCGACGTCCACGCCCATCCCCCCGTGCAGATGCTGCGCGGCCGTGACCACGCGGGACCCGGCCTCCGAGGCCCAGAACTTCGCCACGGCGACCTCCTCGTCGGCCGGCAGGCTCTCGGCCAGCCGCCACACTGCGCGCCACGCCGTCCACCGCATCGCCAGCGTGTCGATGTACGCGTCCGCGATCCGCTGCTGCACGGCCTGGAAGCTCGCCAGCGGCCGCCCGAATTGGTCGCGTCCGCTCGTGTACTCGGCCGTGAGGTGCAGGGCCCGGTCGACCGTGCCGACCTGCATCACCGACAGCGCCGCCAGCGCGCGCTGGAGCGTCCACGCGAGGATGTCGGCGCCTCTGGACGGCTCGACGAGCACGGCCTCCTGCCCGACCGAAGCGTTCACGTGGACTCGGAACGTCGGTTCCCCGGTCGTGACCTCCTGCCGTTCCAGGTCCAGTCCCGCCGGATCGAGGAGGAACAGCCCGGTGCCCCCTTCCTCGGTCGCGGCCGGTGCCAGGATCGCCGACGCGACGTCGGCGTACGGGACGAGCTCGACCGTCCCCCCGACCCTCCACCCGTCACCGTGCGGCTGCGCTCTGAGCGCGGGACCCTCCGAAAGTGCCGCGGTCAGGATGGTGCCGCCGTGAGCAACCCCCGGGAGGAGCCGGGCTCGCTGTTCCTCGGTGCCGAACCCCGCGATGGGAAGCGCGCCGAGAACGAGCGACGGGAACAGCGGAACGGGCGCCGCGGCGGCCGCGCCCTCCTCGAGGACGAGACAGAGCTCCAGGAACCCCAGACCTCCACCGCCATCCGCTTCCGGCACGGCGACACCGAGCAAGCCGGCGTCGCCGAGCTCGTTCCACAGCGATCGATCGAATCCCTCGCGCCCCGCCTCGACCTCCTTCAGCCGGTCCCCCGTCACGCGGTCCGTGAAGACGCGCCGGCCAAGGTCGCGGATCTCGATCTGATGCTCGGTGAGCTCGAAGTCCACGGCTACGCTCCCTCTCGCTGACGAAACAGCGGGAGCGTCAGCTCGTCGTCGACCTTCTCGAACACGACCTCCACCGGCATGCCGATGGAGACCTCGTCCGGGGGGATGCCGGTCACATTCGACACGATCCGGACGCCCTCTTCGAGCTCGATCAGCGCGACGTCGTACGGAGCCTCGAACGGCGGGACCACCGGGTGGTGCATCGTCACGTGGCTGTACACCTCGCCCCGCCCGCTCGCCCGCACCGTGTCCCATTCGAACGAGCGACACGCGCCGCAGGCCGGCCGAGGGGGGTGGCGGAGCGTCCCGCACGACGAGCACCGCTGGATCAGCAGCTCGCCGCGGGCGACCCCCTCCCAGAAGAACTCCGTGTCCCGGCTCGTGGCGGGCCGGGGGCGCGTCGCCGGCCTCCGGGGTGGCGATTCGGACTCGACGGGCCGGTACTTCAACAGGCGGAACCGCTGGGTCCCAATGGTTCCGCCGTCCTGATCCGTGTACGTGATCAACGTCGTGATGAAGTGGCCCGGGCCGAGCGCCGTTCGCTTCTCCTCCGACACCGACTCGATCACCGTGGTGGCGGAGATCCGATCGCCCGGCCTGAGGTATCGCGAGTATTCCTGATCGCAGTTCGTCGCGACGATGGCGGGGAACCCGGCGTCGTCGAGCACCTCGAGCAGCTGCGGCATGGGGGCGCCAGGGCCGAGCGTGCGTTCGGGACGGAGGCCCTGCATCGTCCAGGCCTGGAGCATCGTCGGCGGCGCGACCAGGCCGCCGTGGACGGACTTCGCCGCCGCCTCGGGGTCGCTGTAGACGGGCAGGCGGTCGTCGATCGCGTCGCACCATTGACGGATCTGCGCCTCGTTCACGGGATCGCGCCCGACGAGCGGCTCGCCGGACGCCATCCCGACGAAGGAGTGCAGTCGTTCCATGAGCGTCTCGCTCGCGGTCACGCTCACCGCCGAGACCTCGGCAGCCCCAGTCCGGCCGTCGCGACGATCTCGCGCTGCACCTCGTTCA
>JBKOXF010000027.1:0-8231 GCA_046724795.1 Actinomycetota bacterium
GCGAGCCCTTCGAGCTGGTCACCGACCGCGTGGTGTGGGACGGCGACCTCGTCACCGCGGGTGGGGTCACGAGCGGCATCGATCTCGGGCTCGAGATCGTGGAGCGACTGTCCGGTCCGGACGCGCGAAAGCTCGTCGAGCAGGGCCTGGAGATCGAGACGCCCGCGTAACGCCCCCTACACCGCGTCCGGCGCGAGCTCCTCCACGGGACGACCCTCGCCCACGGGCTGGTCGGCCAGCCGTCGCTGCGGCACCAACTCCTCCTTCCAGCCCCGGTCCAGCTCCGGTTTGAACCGCATCGCGAGGTCGACGAGGGCGTCAACAGCCCCCTCCGCCTCTTCGTTGGTCAGATCGTCCACATCCTGCACATAGCTTGCGGTGCGAGCGAAGTAGAGCGGGATCAGGGAGTCCAGGATGAGCTCGGGGTCGAGCCGCCGGCGGTGGTACGCGAGCAGGAACTCGTACACGATCCTGATCCATACCTCGGCGGAGAGATGGAACCCTTCCTGCCGCTCGCTCGCCTCCTTGATGGAGGCCACGACGGCCGACATCGTGTCCTCCGAGAGGACGTCGCGCCACGTGTCCTCGTACCGCACGAACTCCTCGACGAACTTCCATGTGAGCCGCGTCAGCGAGACGTTCACCGGCTCGACCGAGAACGCCGCCCGCAGCCCGAATGTCGGGGGATCGACGACGCTGTCGGCCGCGGCCCACTGGTCCCTGTACTCGCCGGCCAACGCGAACAGACTCCCCACCACCTGCCGGAACATGGGCCCGAGGTCCTGTCCCGGGTCCTTGGGATCGTGGAGCTTCGCGCCGAGCGAGGCCTGGCACACCCGATGCCCCTCGACCACGGCCACCGTGGTCATCCAGATGTCCACGCCGAACCGGGCCACGTCGGTCTCCCACACGTCCTTGGCCGCGTACCTCGCGGCGAGCTCGCCGGAGAACCCGAAGTCCCCGCCGATGGGCTGCCGCAGCCGTGTCCCGTACAGGGCCGTCGTCACCGGGTATGCGATGGAGTTCGTGATGGTCCCGTCGAACTTGTGCCGCGCGTACATGGGCGCCACGAAGTCGAACCCGTGCCGGCTGACCGGCGAGATCAGGCGGTCCAGCCAGGAGGGCGTGATGCTCCGGAGGTCGGAGTCGACCACGGCGCACGCCGACGCCCCGACCTGGCGGGCGGCTTCGAAGATGGCTCGGAACGCGCTGCCCTTCCCGGGGATCCCCCGATACGTGAGGGCCAGTTTCGTCGGAGGGCGGGTGGACGGATCGACGAGGTAGGCGGCCGCGTTCTCGTCCACGCGCATCTGCAGGGCGCTGGCGATCGTCCCGTCGGAGGACCCGCCGTCGGAGATCAGCACGGTTGCCCGGAGATCCGGGAAGAACTTCCGGAGCCCGACCTCCACCGCGGTGACGACATGGCCGACGGTCCGCGCGGAGTTGAAACAGGGGATGCCGACGAGCACGTCGGTTTGACCGATCCTCGCGAGGTCGTCGCGAAGGTCTTGGGGGAGGATCTCCTCGGGCGTCGCCGTCTCCGCGTCTCGGACGACGTCGATGCTAGCCTGACCCGTGCGCATCGCGCAGGTCGCTCCGCCATGGCTCGCGGTGCCGCCCAAGGGATACGGCGGTATCGAATGGGTGGTCGCTCTGCTCTCGGACGCTCTCGTCGACGCCGGCCACGACGTGACGTTGTTCGCCACCGGCGACTCCCAGACGAAGGCGACGCTCGAGTTCGCCTTCGAGCAGGCGCCCGGTTCGAAGTTCATCAACTCGACGTGGCACGACACCGTGCACACGCTGCTGGCGTACCGCGACCCCTCCCGGTTCGACCTGTACCACGTGCACTCGCCGTGGTCGGCGCTCGCAACCGGCGCCTACAGCGGCCGCCCCGTTGTGCACAGCCTGCACTGGGCGTTCACGCCCGAGATGCGACGGCTGTACGAGCCGCTCGCCGACCGCGCGTGGTTCGTCGCGATCAGCGAGGCGCAGCGCCGCCACATGGAGGAGCTCCGTTACGCGGGCGTCGTCTACAACGGCATCGACCTCGACCGGTATCCGCTGCGCGAGGACAAGGAGGACTTCCTGCTGTTCCTGGGCCGGAGCTCGCCGGAGAAGGGAGTGCTGCGGGCGGTCCTCGCCGCCCGTGAGGCCGGGCTGCCGCTGGTGCTCGCGTTGAAGCTCGCGCACCCCGAGGAGGTCCGGTACTGGGAGGAAGAGGTGAAGCCCCAGCTCGCGTCCGACGCGCTCATCTACTACGAGCTCGGGCACGAGCAGAAGGCCGATCTGCTGGGCCGAGCCAAGGCGGTGCTGTTCCCGATCGACTGGGAGGAACCCTTCGGCCTGGTGATGACCGAGGCCATGGCGTGCGGGACACCCGTGATCGCCACCCCGCGCGGTTCCGTGCCGGAGGTGATCGCGGACGGGGAGACGGGGTTCATCGTGTCCCCGGAGGAGTATCCGAGCCAGGCCGCCGCGGCGCTGGAGCGGGTCAAGGAGATCGACCCCCGCGCGTGCCGTCGCCGCGTCGAGCAGAAGTTCAGCAAGGAAGCAATGGTCGCGGGCTACGAGCGTGCGTTCGAGACGGCGCTCTCGTCCACGTGACTCGGCGCGCGCAGTTCCAGCATCGTCGCCTCGGGTCGGCACAGGAACCGGAACGGCGCGTACTTGCTCGTCCCGAGCCCGGGTGACACGTGCACGTAACTGTCGCCGATCTTGGTGAGGCCTCGAGCCATCCGCGTCGGCACGCTGGAGTTCGACACCAGGGCGCCGATCACCGGCAGCCGGACCTGTCCGCCGTGGGTGTGCCCGGACACGATCAGGTCGTATCCGAGCGCAGCCAGCTCGACCATCGGGTCGGGCGAGTGCACGACCATGAGGCCGAACCGGTCGGGCTGCCGCCGGATCGCCGCTCGGATGTCGTGGCGGTGGATGTGCGGATCGTCGAGCCCACCGACCTCCGCGTTCACTCCATCCAGCGAGAACGCCCCCCGCCGGTTCTTCAGGTAGATCCAGCCGTCCCCCTCCAGCAGCGCGACGAGCTCGCGTGCCTTGCCCGGCGCCGCCCTCCGATGCCCGTCGCGACGCCGGCGGAAGTACCGGAGATAGTTCGTCGGCTTCGGACGGAAGTAGTCGTTCGAGCCGAGAACGAAGTACGAGGCCACGCGGCCCCGCGCCGGCTCCAGGGCTCGCACCGCAGTCTCCACTGCCTCGGGTTCGCCGAGCAGGTCGCCGGTCACGACGGTCACGTCGGCCGGGGGGAGCGAGGCGAGGAAGCGCGCCTTCCGCTCATCCCGCCGCGTGAAGTGCAGGTCCGACAGATGCAACACCCGCAGGGGGCCGGATGCGCTCGCCGGTAGGATGTCGAGCCGGAACGAGCGCAGGCGGAACCACCTCCGCTCGACGAAGATCCCGTACAGGATGCACAGCGCGCCGGCCACGAGCACGCCGGCGAGGATGATCCAGAACACGGAGGCAGTGTAGGTGGCCGACCAGGAATCGCCTCTCAAGGCGCGCGTCGCTGGGGAGATGAAGGACGCCCTGCGCGCCGGACAGAAGGTCCGGTTGGGGGCGCTCCGGCTGCTGTCTGCCTCGGTGAAGAACCGCGAGGTGGAGCTCCGCCGCGTGCTCACCGACGAGGAGTTCCTGGAGGTCGTGGCGCGCGAGGTGAAGCGTCGGAACGAGGCGCTCGAGGCCTACGAGAAGGCCGGCCGCGAGGACCTCGCCGCGAAAGAGCGCGAGGAACGCGAGGTCCTTCAGGTCTACCTGCCCGAGCAGCTCTCCGCCGAGGAGACCGAGGGGCTCGTCGACGAGGCCATCTCCGCGACCGGCGCAAGCTCGGTCAAGGAGCTCGGGAAGGTGATGGGTTACGTGATGGGCAAGGCCAAGGGCCGTGTGGACGGTGGCGCCGTGCAGCAGCTGGCCCGGGCCAAGCTCGAGCCCTAGGCGAATCCCCGGGCAGCGCCACGTTCGCCGGCGGGATGCCCAGCGCGATGCCCGTGGCGCTTCTCGAAATGCCCGACCGCGATCGAGACCGCCGTGCCCTGCTGCACGTTCTCTCCGCCCTTCGGGCTCTGGTAGAGCACGATGCCGTCCTGCTCCTTGCTCGGCGTGTTCACCGGGACGATGCTCACCACGAACCCGTACTGCTCAAGCGTGGTCTGCGCGTCGGCCTGCGTCATGCCCACCACGTCGGGAACGGCGATCTGCGCCGGCGCCCCGGTGCTCACGGAGAGCGTGACCCCGGTTCCGAGCGGCGCCTTGGTTCCCGCGGGGGGAGTCTGCGCGATGACCGTCCCCGGCGGCTGCGGCGACGGCACGTCCTTGCGGATGGCCGTGAAGTTCGCCCTCTCCAGCAGGTTCGCCGCGCCGCCGAATCGGAGACCGACAACGTTCGGGACCTTTCCGCTCTCCACCGGCGGTGGGGTCGGGAACTCGATCGCCGGGAGGTTCTCGACGACCTGTGCCATGAAGTCGTGCCAGATGGGCGCGGCGACGGCGCCGCCGTACGCCGGGTACACGCCCTCGACGGTCCCCATCGGGATCTCACCCTGGGGGTATCCCACCCACACGGCCGTCGAATACTGGGGGACGTAGCCGACGAACCACGCGTCCCGGTAATCGGTGTTCGTGCCGGTCTTGCCGGCCTGAGGCCGCCCGAGTTGTGCGGCGGTCCCGGTGCCGCAGCAGACCACCCGTTTGAGCATCGCCGTGATCTGGCTGGCGATCTCCGGGGAGATGGCCTGGGTGCACGCCGACTTGGGGCGGTGCCGGTAGATGATCCCGCCACGCTGACCGACGATCTTCTCGACCGAGTACGCCGGGCAGTGCACGCCGTTGTTCGCCAGCGTGGCGTACGCATCGGACATGTCGAGCGGCGAGGAGTCGAACGTCCCGAGGGTCACCGAGCAGTCCGCGGGGCCGACGTCGAGGGGAGCCGTGATGCCCATCCTGTGGGCGACATCCGCGATGTTCGGAGGACCGACGTCCCGGGCCAGCTGCGCGAACACCACGTTGATGGAGTCCTGGGTCGCCGTCCACAGGTCGACGTAGCCCCCCGAGTCCGGTCCTTCCGCGTTCGAGACGTCCCAGTCATTGCACTCGGGGATGAAGAGCGGGGACTTCTCGTTGTACACGCGTCCCGGCGGGATGCCCTGCTCGAACGCCGCCGCGAGTGTGAACGGCTTGAACGCGGATCCCGTCTGCCGCCCGGGCGTCCCGCCGAGACCCGTCACGAGGTCCTGATGCGACTTCGCGAAGTTGCGGCCCGACACGAGGACCCGGATCGCTCCTGTCCTCACCTGCACCATGGAGATGGCCGCCTCCGGATCGGTGGACTTCGGCAGGCGCTGCCGGATGACGGCGAGTGCCTCCTGCTCGAATTTCGGATCCAACGTCGTGTAGATGTTCAGCCCGCCCTGGAACAGGGTCTGCTTGCGCTCCTGATAGGTCGAGCCGAGAGCGTCGAACTCGCCGCTCGTGTTGTTGAGGATCTGGCCGGTGATGTACTGCACGAAGAACGGATTCCTGGGAGGGGGAACCTCGCCGGCAGTCGGGACCAACCCGAGCGGTTTCTGCTGGAGCTTCAGCATCCTCGAGGGGTTCACGCACCCGATGTGCGAGACGCACCTGATGTCGGCGAGCCGCTGGAGCACTTGGTTCCTCCGGGCCAACGCGGCGGTCGGATGCGTCACCGGGTCGAACGTCCCGGGGGCGGCGATGACGCCGGCGAGCGTCGCCGCCTGCACCATGGTCAGATCCGACGCCGGCACCCCGAAGTAGGACTGCGCGGCCGTGCCGATGCCGTACAGCCCGTTGCCGAAGTAGACGTCGTTCAGGTACAGGGACAGGATCTGGTTCTTCGTGTACTTCCGATCGACCGCGATGGCCAGGCAGGCCTCGCGGATCTTCCGCTGGATCGTGTCCTCCGTCTGACCGGTGACGTTCTTCACGAGTTGCTGGTCGATGGTCGACCCGCCCTGCGTGATGTGGCCGGCGAGCATGTTCTCGATGAAGGCCCGCCCGATCGCGATGGGATCGATGCCGCCGTGCTGGTAGAAGCGGAAGTCCTCCATCCCCACGACCGCCTTCTTCGCTTCCTTGTCCACCTCGGACAGCGGCACGCTGGTGCGGTTCTCGTCGAGGAAGATGTTGGCAAGCGGGGCTCCGTTCGCCGCGTAGACCGTGGAGCGCTCCGGGAACCGCGGGAACTGGAGGTCCTCGTCGCCCTTGCACAGCACGTTCTGCTGGAACCGCTGCGTCGCGTCGCCCAGGCTCTTCGCCGTCGGGAGCAACATGAGCGCGAACGCGACGCCCATGACGAAGACGCTCGCGATCAGCAGGAGCAGCCGGACCACCAGTGGTGAAGGCCGGGGCACGTTGATGGTGGGGCGATCATCTGTGGGCATGGGCGCTCGACCGAGGATAGAGGGAATCGGGCGTTATGGAAGGAGGTGTCCGCCCACCTCAGAGAGCCCCGCGACGTCGTGCACGTCGAGGGGGAGCTGCGGGACGAACGTGAGCGGGACTTCGGGGGTCGAGGCCGCGAACAGCTCCGTTGCCGCCCGCTCTCTGGCCTCCAGGGCGCGGAGGTTCTCGCCGATGTCGAGGCACGCGGCGAGCGCGCGCTCATTGATGGTTCCCTCGGGCAGCTCCCGCCGCGCGGGGTCCGGGACCGAGAGCCCCGGCCCCGTCCGCCACCGGTTCACCACCACCCCCAGGAGATGCATCCTGGCCTCCGCCAGTCGATCCACGAAGTGGCCGGCTTCCTCGAGGCTTCGGCCCTCCGCCGCCGTCACCACGACGAACCCCGTCCGCGCGTCGCGCATGAGCTCCATGACCGCCTCCGCGCGCTGCTTGAACCCGTCGTACATCCCCTCGAACGCCGCCAGGAACTGGCCCAGGTCGGACAGCAGCTCGGTCCCGGCGATCCGCCCGAGCGTCTTCGAGAAGGCCTGCGCGCCGAGGCTCACGCCGCGAAGGCCCATCCGTCCGCCCTTCCGGTACGGCCACAGCAGCCATCGCAGCATCTGGCCACCCAGGAAGTCGGTCATCCGCTTCGGCGCGTCCAGGAACGACAGCGCGCTTCGCGTGGGCGGCGTGTCGATCACGATCCCGTCCCAGGCCTCGGTCGTGGCGAGCTCGTAGAGCCGCTCCATCGCCATGTATTCGCTGGTCCCCGACAGCGTGTCGGCGATGCGCTGGTAGAAACGGTTGTCGTAGATCCGCTGCGCGCGTTCCCGGCTCCCCGCATGACGTTCGACCAGCTCGTCGAACGTGCGCTTCGTGTCGAGGACCTGCGCCTCCAGGCGGGATCCGTCGAGCCGGATCGTGGCGCGCTCCCCGGGCGTCTTGGGAAGCCCCAGCGCCGTGGCCAGTCGTTTCGCCGGATCGACGGCGAGGACCGTGACGCGCTCGCGCTCCTCCGCCAGTCGGAGGGCGAGCGCCGCCGAGACGGTGGTCTTTCCGGCCCCGCCGGACCCGCACACCACGACGATGCGCTTGTTGCCCACGTTCATGAGGAGAACCTCCCCGCCAGCGCGCCCACCTCATCGGGCCCGAAGGACGGCGTGAACAGGAACGGAAGCTCGAGCACGGGCGCGGCTTTCTCCAGTCGCGCGATGTAGCGTCGCTCCTCGCGGACCCGAGCGTCGGTTTCGAGGGCCGCGCGAAGGAGGTCCTCCGCCGCTCCCTCGTCCGACTCGACGTCGAGCTGCTTGAGCATCCGAACGACGTCGGAGGGCTCCAGTCGCAGGGCGGCGGCCCGCACGCCTTTCGGGAACGGCGGCGGCGTCAGCTGGTTCACCACCACGAGGGGATCGGGAAGGTTTGCGTCCCGCAGCGCAAACACGGTCTCGATCGTCTCGGCCACGGACATCTCCTCCGGGATCGCCACGAGGGCCACGCGGGTGTCCTCGCGGAGGAGCCGGTCGATCGACTCCAGCTGCCGGTGGGGCCGGCCCGCTCGGATCAGCTCCCGGTACGCGGTCGAGGACCGGAGGAACGGCAGAAGCTGGCCCGTGGGCGGCGCGTCCACCACGACGAGGTCGTACGGGCGCCGGTCGCGACGTTCGCGGCCCGCCCGCCACCACGTCAGCTCGTAGAGCTTGCCGGCGACCATGACGTCGCGGAACCCGGGGATGGCTTCCGTCGCGACGTCGACCACCTTGGCCCGTTGCAACGATCGCGACAGCGCCCGCATGTGGAAGAAGAGCGTGAGGTACTCGAGC
>JBKOXF010000008.1:0-5058 GCA_046724795.1 Actinomycetota bacterium
CACGACAGCCCCATCGCCGGGCTGCTGAACGAGCTCGCTCGCGCGCCCGTCGCCACGGGGATCGCCGTTGCCCTGCTCGAGATTGCGGTGGGTCTGGGGACGCTTCTCGGGATCGCCCCGATCACCTCGGCGGCGATCGGCCTCGGCATCAACGTGGTGCTGTTCCTGTCCGCGACCTGGCACGTCCACCCGTACTTCCTGGGGTCCGACTCGATCTACGCGGTGGCCTGGACGGCGTACCTGGTGGCCCTGATCGCATCGACACGCAGAGCCGAACACGCGCCGGTGGTCGGACACCGGCGGCGGTCCGTCAGACAAGCCGAGGCCGACGCGCAGCGGCGGGCGATCCTGCGGGCCGGCGTGCTCGGCGCCGGAACGCTCCTGTTCGGGGGCATCGCCAAGGCCCTGGCCGGGGGGTCGTCGACGACGACACGCGCCGGCGGAACTCCCGGCGTCCGCACCTCGGGTGGGAGGTTTGCGCCACCGTCCCGACCGCCCGCGTCACAGGGCACGCCGATCGCATCGCTCGACAGCCTCCCCGTCGGCGAGGCCGTCAGCTTCAACGCGCCCGGCACGGGGCCCGCGATCCTGCTCCGCCCTTCGATGAACTCGGTCGAGGCCTACAGCCGGATCTGCACCCACGCCGGATGCCTGGTGGGGTACGACCGGCCATCCAAGATCCTGTTCTGTCCGTGCCACGGAGCGGAGTTCGACCCGGCTCGTGGCGCGGTGCCGATCGCCGGGCCCGCTCCCACTCCCCTTCGCCGGATCCCCGTGGCCATCGACCACGGGACCGGGAAGGTCGTCGTCACGTCGTGACGGGCTGGGCAGGGGCCGGGGTCGGCTCTTCGCGCCGGCGCACCTCGTTGAACGACGCGATGGCCACCTCGATCTGGTCGTGGGTCGGCGGCTTCGTCGTGATCTTCTGCAACCACAGCCCGGGCTTCATCACCGCTCGCATGAATCGTGACCGAGGGAAGCGGGCGCCGAGCCGGAGGAATTCGTACGCCACGCCCGCGATGATCGGGATGGCGATGATCCGCGACAGGATCCGCCACAGCCATCCGGGATTCCCGAACAATGCGAAGACGAAGATGGTGAGGATCATCACGATCAACAGGAAGTTGGTGCCGCACCGCACATGCAGCGTCGAGAAGCGGTCGACCGACTCAGGTTCGAGCGGGGCCTCGTGTTCGTACGCCGCGATCGTCTTGTGCTCCGCGCCGTGGTACTGGAAGACCCGCCGGATCTCCTTCATCCGGGAGATCAACAGGAGGTAGCCCAGGAACAACGCAACGCGGAACACGCCTTCCAGGATGTTCACCGCGATCGTCGAGTGGATGGCGTGCTGCTGCACGAACTTGAAGCCGATGGCGGGTCCGACCAGGAAGATCCCGACGAACAACGTCAGGGCGATCGTCATCGACACGGCCATCTGCTTCGACGACAGCTTCTCCTCCTCGGGCGTCGCCTGGTTCGCTGAGATGAGGAGCGCGCGGAACCCGATACCCAGGGCTTGCCCCAGCGCGATCACACCGCGGAACCCGGGCAACCGCAGGAACCGGTACCGCCTCGCGACGGAATCGATCTCGTGCGACTCCAGGTGGACCGTGGTGTCCGGCCGCCGCACCGCGATGGCCCAGTGGTCCCGGCCACGCATCATCACGCCCTCGAGGACGGCCTGCCCTCCATAGAGGTGGTTCTCCCGGGACGGGACGGCCCGATCTGACGGCTCCGATGGCATGGCTCTGAGCATACCGGCGGAGCGTCCTTCGACAGCCGTCCCCGAGTGCCTACGAGCGCTTGGCGTAGCGGCGCTGGAACCGCTCGACCCGGCCGCCTGTGTCGACCAGCTTCTGCTTGCCCGTGTAGAACGGGTGGCAGTTCGAGCAGAGCTCCACGCGGAGCTCCGGCTTCGTCGACCTCGTGGTGAACGTGTTCCCACAGGAACAGTGCACCGTCGCGACCACGTATTCCGGATGGATCCCCTGCTTCATCTCAACGTCCTCTCATGCCCGGCCTAGGAGTATGCCAGGCCGTAGTCCTCCATCAATCCCTCCACATAGCGGTGGAACGCCAGATGGTCGCTCCGGAATTCCCGCTGGTCGCCGTCCTTCTCCGCCACCACGACGTCGTAGCTGGTGGATCCCTCGCGCTCCTCGCGGAGCCCGACCGGCTTCCACCCGTCGTCGATGGCGGAGATCAACTCGGCCATCACCGGATCGTCTCCCCACCCCGCCATCGTCGGAACGCTTAGCTGACGGGCGCCTTGGAGATCTCGCGGAGGAACTGCTCGTTCGACTTCGTGGCGCGGATCTTGTCGATGAGCAGCTCGAGCGAGGCGGCCGGCTCCAACGCGTGCAGGACCCGTCGCAACCGCCACACCAGAGCGAGCTCCTCGTTCGACATGAGCAGCTCCTCCTTGCGGGTGCTGGAGGCCTCCACGTTGATCGCCGGGAAGATGCGCTTCTCGGAGAGCTGCCGGTCCAGCCGGATCTCCCAGTTCCCGGTGCCCTTGAACTCCTCGAAGATGGCGTCGTCCATCCGCGAACCCGTCTCGACGAGGGTCGACGCGATGATCGTGAGCGAGCCGCCCTCCTCGAGGTTCCGGGCCGCGCCGAAGAACCGCCGCGGCGGGTACAGCGCCGTGGAGTCGATGCCGCCCGACAGGATCTTGCCCGAGGCCGGAGCCGCCAGGTTGTAGGCGCGGGACAACCGGGTGATCGAGTCGAGCAGGATCGCGACGTCCTTGCCCGTCTCTGCCAAGCGCTTCGCGCGCTCCAGGACGAGCTCCGTGACCTGGATGTGCTGGTCCGGCGGCTTGTCGAACGTGGAGTACACGACCTCGGCGGCCTGAACCGTCCGCTGCCAGTCCGTGACCTCCTCGGGCCGTTCGTCGACCAGGAGGATGATCATGTGGACGTTGGGGTCGGCGGCCAGGAAGCCGTTCGCGATCTGCTTGAGCACCGTGGTCTTGCCGGCCTTCGGCGGTGAGACGACCATCCCGCGCTGGCCCTTCCCGATCGGCGCGATCAGATCGATGATCCGTTCGGAGATCGCCGTCGGCTGGTGCTCCAGGCGGATGCGGTCCTCCGGGAACAGCGGGGTGAGCTTCTCGAACACGGGCCGCTGTTTCGCCTCCTCCGCGTCCAGACCGTTGACGTCGTCGATCCGCAGAAGCGCCATGTACTTCTCGTTGTCCTTGGGCTGGCGGATCGCGCCCGTGACGGTGTCGCCCTTGCGGAGCGCGAATCGTCGGATCTGCGAGAGCGACACGTAGATGTCGTTCGGACCCGGCAGATACCCCGAGGTCCGGAGGAACCCGTAGCCCTCCGGGAGGATGTCGAGGAGGCCGGTGTGCACCGGCGCCTCGGCCATCTCCCGCTCGCGCTCCTCCATCTCGCGCTGGCGGCGCTCGTCGCGGAGCCGGCGGCGCTCCTCGCGCGACAGACGCTGACGGCCGCCACCGGGACCCCGGTCCGGCCGGCCCTGGCCGTCGACACCGCCGCCCGGCCCGCGCTCCTCACGCTCGCGCCGCTCCGTCGGCGGCGTTGACGTGGTCTCGGGGGAGGGTGCGACGGTCTCGGTCGTGGTGCCCTCGGCCGTCCCACCACCGTTGTCGTCGGGCGACGCCGCGCTACCACCGGCGCCGTTCCCCGCTTCGATGATGGCGTCGATCAGCTGACCCTTCCGCAGGTTCTTCAATCCCTCAACGCCGAGGGTCCCTGCGATCTCCTGCAGCTCGGCGACGTTCTTCGCCTCGAGCGCGGACTTGTCCATGGTGCGGGCTTCGGCCACTTCTAAACTCCCTTCGTTCCTGTTCCTCTTGATCGGGGGGCTATCGTTCGGCTTCGCTTCGCCAAACTCTTTGCGACGTCCAGCCTCACTTGTGAGCCCCCCGAACCCCCGGTGCTCGCTGGCCCGTTTCCTCCAGCAACTTCTTCCAATCCTTCTCGAACGACTCCAGACCCTTGTCGGTGAGCGGATGCTTCGCCAGCTTGGTAAAGACGTCGTAGGGCATCGTCGCGATGTCCGCGCCGCACATCGCCGCATCGATCACGTGCATCGGATGACGCAGCGACGCTGCGAGCACCTGTGTCTCGTAGCCCTGGACCTCGTAGATCTCGCAGATCTGGCGAAGCGCGTGCATGCCGTCCGCTCCGGCGTCGTCGATGCGCCCGAGGAACGGCGACACGATGTATGCCGGGATCTCGGCCGCGAGGATGGCCTGCGCCGGCGAGAACACCAGCGTCACGTTGATGCGGATGCCGTCCTCGGTGAGTCGCTTCCCGGCCTTGATTCCGGCGGGAGTCATCGGCACTTTCACCACCGCGTTCTCGCCCAGCGACGCGAGGTACGTGCCCTGCTCGTACATCGCATCCGCTTCGGGCTCGGTGGTCTCGAGCGACACGTCGCCGTCCACGATCTCGAGGATCGTGCGCCACGCCTTCTCGATGTCCCCCTGCTCTCGCGCCAGCAACGTCGGGTTCGTGGTGACGCCCTTCAGGACGCCCCAGTCGTTGATCTCGCGGATCTCGTCGATGTTCGCGGTGTCGAGGAAGAGCTTCATCTCGCCTCACCTCCGAGTGTGGCGACCTGGCTGACGGTGCCGGGAGCGGCCTCGTGTCGATCGGTCATGCGTTGCACGACGAGATCGATGACGGCTCCGATCGCCTGGTCGAGGCTGTAGTTCGGGATGACCGGAACTCCGTGGGAGAGCGCCTGGCTCCTGATGTACTTCTGCACCTTCCGGATGTTCGCGAAACCTTTCTGGTATCGGTCCAGGGGGCGGGCGGGTGTCTCGCGTTCCCGGACCACGAAGTGGCCGCGATGGAGGTCCTCGTCGTCGACGCTGATGATGACGGGGACTGCGACAACCCTGTCCTGCCACGGCTCGAGGTCCACGAAGCCGGGTACGACGTGGGCTCCTTCAATGATAGCCGATGTGCCCTCCTCCGCGGCCCTTCTGATCAGGGCCTGGATCCCGACGGCCACGGCCGCGGTCTGCTCCCGGAACCCCACGATGACCTTGTCCGCCGCGCGAGGCGGGGGCTCTCG
>JBKOXF010000058.1:0-5710 GCA_046724795.1 Actinomycetota bacterium
CGCGCGGAACGCGGGGGCGCGATGGGAGGAGTCAGAGGCGCTCGGCCAGTACGTCGGGTGCGGCGTGTTCGGACCCGCCCCGGTCGTAGAGGTCCTGGCGCGCTGCGACGAGATCGCCGACGCGGCTGCGGCCAACCCAGCCGTCGAGGCGCGCCGGCTGCGAGGGCTGGCGCACGTCGCCGCGATGCAGGGTCGGTTCGACGAGGCCCGAGCCCACGCAGTGAGGGCCCGATCCCGACTCGAGGACGTCGGACTGCGTCTGCGCGCCGCGTTCGTTTGCGGGTCGGTTGGCTTCGTGGAGCACCTTGCCGGGGACCACGCGGCCGCCGCGCGGGAGCTCCGGGCCGGGTACGAGGTCGGCCGCGAGCTTGGTGAGCAAGCGTTCACCGCGACGGCGGCCGCAAACCTCGCGCACGAGCTCGCCGAGCAGGGACGGCTCGAGGATGCCGAGCGATTCGTGCGGACGAGCGCAGACCTCGCTGCCGAGGACGACCTGACCACGCAGATCCAGTGGCGAGCAGCGAACGCGCTCGTGCTCGAGCGACGTGGCGACAGCGCCTCGGCAGAGCGATACGCGAGCGATGCCGTTGCGCTCGCGCGCGATACGGACGACGTGAACTTGCGCGCAGATACGCTCGTCGTCCTCGCTGACGTCGCGCGATCCGACGAGGGGCGGACCTCCGCGCTCCGCGAGGCGCTCGAACTGTACGAGGCGAAGGGCAACGACGTCGCGGCGGCGGCCGTCGCTCGGCGCCTGACGTGATCCGAGGGAACCTGGTGCGCGGATCGAGAAGTCGGCTCAAAGGCCGCACCCACGTAGGGGTCGCCGATCCCAAATGCAAGGTCTCGGGAAGGGCGGTTGTGCCTCTGACCTGGGTTTGTGGTGGGCGCTAGAGGATTTGAACCTCTGACCTCTTCCGCGTCAAGGAAGCGCTCTCCCCCTGAGCTAAGCGCCCATCGCTCGCATTGTACGCGGTCGCCCGCCGGCGACGGCGTGAGAGGCGGGGACCGGAATTGAACCGGTGTGCGGGGTTTTGCAGACCCCTGCCTAACCACTCGGCCACCCCGCCAGAACATGGCTGGTCACCCGGCCGGAGACCAAGTCTAGGTGAGCGGCTCCCTCGTGTCAGCAGGTCCAACGCGAACCAGATGTTCTGAGGGATCCTGGGAAGCCAAGCTCACCGGCCGTAAGCTACGGCCATGCGCCGGTTGTGGGTGGGATTGCTCGTATTGCTGATGGCCGCCTGCGGGACCAGCGCGGCGCAGACCAGACAGCCGCAGCCACCAGCACCGCGGCGCACCATGCCGATCGACCCGACCCCGACCGCCCGCTCGACTCCCACGCAGAGTCCCAAGCCGATCAAGGCGCAGCAACTCGTCCCGGCTCGCTTCCGCGCATCGATCTCCAAGCTCCCTCCCGATCTCCGGGAGCGCATGCGCGGAACAACCTGGCGCCCGGGATGCCCGGTGCCCCTCAGCCAGCTTCGACTCCTCAAGATGTCGTACTACGACTTCGACGGAACGATCCGCCGGGGCCCGATGGTCGTCAACCAGTCCGTGGCCAAGAAGATCGTCTCGGTGTTCCGGAAGCTGTTCCAAGCTGGATTCCCGATCAACGTGCTCCACCTGACGCACCACTACGATCCCTCGAAGGCGGACCCCAACGACACCAGAGACTGGACGGCGAGCTTCAACTGTCGAGTCACTGTCACCGCCCTCGGCCCGGGGACCCACTATTCGAACCATGCGTATGGGCTCGCCGTCGACATCAACCCGATGGAGAACCCCTACGTCACAGCCAACGGTTTCATCTTCGACATCCACGCCAGGCGCTACCGCGACCGCTCGCAGCACCTGCCCGGCATGATCCACCCGGGCGACGTGGTGGTTCGGGCGTTCCAGGCCATCGGGTGGCACTGGGGTGGCTTCTGGAGCCACGACAAGGACTACATGCACTTCTCCTGGAACGGCCACTGATCCTTCAGAGGCCGAGTTCATCTCTCGATGGAAACTGATTGTGGGCAGGAGGACGCGGCGTACCCGACGGAGACACTGGCCGTCTGCGCCGACGGGGGCTATGCTGTAGGCCGCGGCGCCAATCATTGGTCCACCGACCCGGGAAGAAGGCCTTGACCCCTTTGCATCCGCCTTCGAGGAGGGCCATGGTCGCAGGCACCGCCCCCAGATGAAACGGCGCACCGGTCACAGCGCCGTGCTCGGTCCCGCCCACAAAGTCACCAGCCATCCTCCGGGTCGTGTCTGCGCGCTGCCCGCATGCACCACTGTGCTCTCGAAGTACAACGGCTCAGATTTTTGCGCGCTGCATGAGCCCTGGTCCCGCCACACGGGAGCATGGCATTCGTAAAGGCCCCTACGGTGCACGCCGATGATGCTCTGGTACGCTTCATGCACGGTCGGCACCTCGCCGTCCGGTGAGGTTTCGTTCCGGTTCCTCCTTTCGGCGGTCTTCGGTACAGATGCCTCCGATGACCCCGGCGCACGGACGCGCCGCAGAAGGAGTCGAACATGCATCGCACCTTCTCCGATCTCGGAGTGTCACGTCCCGTGACGAACGCGCTCGCGAAGCGCGGGATCACCGAACCGTTTCCGATCCAGACGATGGTCCTGGCCGACGCCATGGCGGGGCACGACGTACTGGGAAAGTCGCGGACCGGCTCCGGCAAGACGCTGGCGTTCGCGCTGGCCATCGTCGAGTGCCTGCGCCGCGACGCCCAGACCCCGGGCGCGGTGGTCCTCGTCCCCACCCGTGAGCTGGCCGTTCAGGTGGCCGAGGAGTTCGTCGACATCGCGCGCGTGAAGGATCTCCGTGTTGCGACGGCGTTCGGCGGTGTGGGGATCCCCGACCAGGCCAAACGCGCGGCGAAGGCGCACATCCTGGTGGCGACCCCGGGCCGGCTCGAGGACATCGCCAACCGGAAGCTCGTGAAACTCGACGCTGTCCGGATCCTCGTCCTCGACGAGGCCGACCGCATGCTCGACATGGGCTTCCAACCCCAGGTGGACAGGATCCTCCTGCGACTCCCCACGGAGCGTCAGACCATGCTCTTCTCTGCGACGCTCGACGAGCGCGTCGTCGCCTTGGCCCGCAAGTACACCGACCTCCCCCGGCGTCACGAGGTCGAGTCGCCTCGGCTCACCGTCGACGAGGCTGAGCACCGGTTCGTGGCCGTCACACAGGACGGCAAAGTCAAGGCTCTCGCCGCCATGCTCGTGGAGGAATCCGGGCAGGCGCTCGTGTTCGTGCGGACGAAGCGGGGCGCGGACCGGCTGGTGAGAAAGCTCCTCGCACACGGCGTCGAGGCCGCGGCCATGCACGGCGACATGCGCCAGAGCGCCCGGCAGCACGCGCTGAAGCGGTTCGAGTCCGGGAAGGTGCGAACCCTCGTCGCCACTGACGTGGCGGCACGCGGGCTCGACCTCGATGGCATCTCCCACGTCATCAACTTCGATCCACCGGAGGACCACACGGGCTACGTGCACCGCGTGGGCCGGACGGCCCGGGCGGGTCGTGCGGGGACCGGCGTGACATTCGTGCTGCCTGATCAGCAGGGTGAGGTGAGCCGGCTCGCCGCACAATTGAAGCTTCAGGAAGAGTTCACAGCCGATGGGACGATGAAGATCGCGCCGCCCCGCCTCGTGTACGCATCGCGGAGGGGCCGGCGGTCGATGCTGGCTGGACGGGCCGGAAGGAGGTTCTGATGCCGGAGACGTTCGGAAAGCGTCAGCGCAAGGCGGTGAAGGAGCGGAAGGCGGCCTCCCGTGAGGAGCGCCGGATCGCGCGGAACCAGCGGAAGGAAGCGCGTGCTTCCGGGGAGCTCGGGATGACGTGGCTGGCCGACCCGCCGGACCACGACGACCATCCTCCTCGCTCGTAGCGTGGGGGAGTACTAAAATGGCTGCAAGGGTTCGGCACGCAGTTCGCTACGAGCAGTTCCCTTGGCCGGCGGACCAGCCGGCGGCCGGCGGACAGCACGCAGGTCCGTTCAGGCCACGAAAGGAGGGAATTGCAGTGGCAACTGGAACCGTGAAGTGGTTCAGCTCCGAGAAGGGCTTCGGCTTCATCTCCCAGGCGGACGGTCCCGACGTGTTCGTGCACTTCAGCGCGATCGCCGGCGAGGGCTACAAGAACCTGGAGGAGAACCAACAGGTCGAGTTCGACGTGACGCAGGGACCGAAGGGCCCCCAGGCGTCGAACGTTCGCCCAGTAGGCTGATCCAACCATCCCGACGTGAGCGGGTCCGCCGTGCTTCTGCGCGGCGGACCCGCTCCGTCGATGGCTCGGTCGAAGCTCCCATGCCGCGGGGTACACTGCCTCTATGGGTCCCTCCGGCGTCTACCGAACCGACCGCGGCCTGATCTTCAGGGTCACGGAGACGATCGAGGGCGGCTTGAAGGTTGAGGTCCTCCAGGACGGCGCGTGGACGCCCGGTCGAGTCGGAATGGTGGGGCTGCGCCTTGCGGCATCCACCACGAAGCTCGGCGCCGCGGCCATCCAACAGCTCCCGGCGTAGCCCCAGCGCCAACTCCTCGGCCGCGCGTGTGTCGCCGGTCGATCGGGTGGCACAGGGCCCGGTATGAACCGGCGATAAAGGACACACACGCACTTCTCCTGTAACGCCCACTGAGCCCGACCTGCTGGTGGGCTTGGTCGTTTCCAAGGGATCTCGACACCGACCTCCAGGCGCTTGCGCCCCGGTCGCGCCGGTTGCAGACGGAGCAGGCAGGGAACTGTCACGCCTATCCCGATTCATCCGTTCCGGGTGATGCCCGGGCCGGCCGCCACCCGATTACCTGCCCGACGTGACGTCGGTCGGCCTGCGCGCTGCAGTGGAGGAGGGTCCGCGTGGGTCTCGGGATGATCAGCTGATCGTCGAGGGAGGAACGCGACGATGACCAAGCTGGATCTCGCGCGGTTCCAGTTTGCCTCCACCAGCATCTACCACTTCTTCTTCGTCCCTGTAACGATCGGCCTGGCCTTTCTCGTCGCCCTGCTCCAAACGGCCTGGCACCGTCGAGGCGACGAGGCATATCTCCGCCTCACTCGGTTCTTCGGCACCCTGCTGGTGATCAACATCGCGATCGGGGTCGTCACCGGCTTGGTCCAGGAGTTCCAGTTCGGGATGGACTGGTCGGCGTACTCGCGCTTCGTCGGCGACGTGTTCGGAGCTCCGCTCGCGATGGAGGGGCTCGCGGCGTTCTTCCTGGAGTCCACGTTCCTGGGGCTCTGGATCTTCGGGTGGGGGCGTCTGCCGAGACGGGTGCATCTCGCGACCATCTGGGCGGTGGCGGCGGGGGCGGCCCTGTCCGCGGCGTTCATCATGGCAGCGAATTCGTGGATGCAACACCCGGTCGGGTACTCGATCAATCATCAGTCCGGGAGAGCCCAGCTGACCAGTATCTGGGCCGTGCTGACCAACCCCGAGTTCGTCTGGGCCTACGCTCACGTCCTCCTGGCGGCACTCGTCACGGGATCGGTCGTGATGCTGGCGGTGTCGGCGTGGCACCTCAAGCGCGGCTCGGAGACGCAGATCTTCCACAAGACAGCCGCCCTGGCGTTGATCGTCCTGGTCCCCGCCTCGCTGTTCGCGATGATGGTCGGGAGCCACCTCGGCGTGATCGAGACCAAGTACCAGCCGATGAAGGTCGCCGCCATGGAGGCGCAGTGGAACACGTGCCAGCCGTGCTCGTT
>JBKOXF010000082.1:0-9992 GCA_046724795.1 Actinomycetota bacterium
GACCTGTCGCGGAGCGAGTTCGAGTCGGTGCTGGCCGAGCCCGGAGCCACCAGCGAGATGCTCGGCCTGTACTTCGCCGACGGGTCGCAGCACTTCGACCACCGCACGTTGCAGGACCACGTCGCGCCGAACTGCACCAGCGATCTCTTGTACAAGGGCGCGCTGAAGGAGGCCTCTCGCGCCATCTACTCGGGGTGGGTGCACATCCGGCCCAACGCGAAGAGCTCGGACGCGTTCCAGACGAACCGCAACCTGGTGCTGTCCGACCACGCCAAGGCCGACGCGATCCCCAACCTCGAGATCGAGAACAACGAGGTCCGGTGCGGCCACGCCGCGAGCGTCGGACCGGTGGAGGAGGACACGCTGTTCTACCTGGAGAGCCGAGGGATCCCTCGCAAGGAAGCCGAGCGCCTCATCGTGTTCGGGTTCTTCCAGGAGGTCCTCGACCGCGTGCCGCTGACCGAGGTCCGGGAGGGCCTGGCCGGCGCGATCGAGCGCGAGCTGGAGCGGGAGTCGGCATGACGCTCGTGACGGTCGGACGCATCAGCGACATCCCGGAGGGGGAGGCTCGCCGGTACGAGGTCGACGGGCGCGAGATCGCGGTGGTGAACTGCGGGGACGAAGGGTTCCGAGCGGTTGACGACATCTGCTCGCATGCCCATTCGCACCTGTCCGAGGGCGAGGTGGACTGCGACTTCGGCACCATCGAGTGTCCGAAGCACGGGTCGACGTTCGACCTCGACACGGGGAGGCCGAGGACGCTCCCGGCGACGATGCCGGTACGGTCGTACAACGTGAAGGTGGAGAACGACGAGATCCAGATCGAGGTGAACGGTGGCTGACGCAGCGACACTCCAGGACACGGCGACGCTCGAGATCCACGACCTGCGCGCGACGGTCGAGGGCAAGGAGATCCTGAAGGGGATCGACCTCACGGTCTCGCAGGGCGAGATCCACGCGCTGATGGGACCGAACGGAAGCGGGAAATCCACACTGGCGAACGTCCTGATGGGGCGCCCGGGCTACGTGGTCACGCGGGGCGAGGTGAGGTTCAAGGGCGAGGACGTGCTCGCGCTCACGCCGGATCAGCGCGCTCAGCGCGGGCTGTTCCTGGCCTTCCAGTACCCCACCGAGGTGCCGGGCGTCAGCGTGGTGAACTTCCTGCGCACGGCGTACAAGGCCGTGAAGGGCGAGGAGATCTCGGCGCTCGCGTTCCGCAAGCACATGAAGGAGAAGATGAGTCTCCTGGGGGTGGAGGATTCCATGGTTCAGCGCTACGTGAACCAGGGGTTCTCAGGGGGGGAGAAGAAGCGCAACGAGGTCCTACAGCTTGCTGTTCTCGAACCGGAGATGGCGATCCTGGACGAGACCGATTCGGGCCTCGACATCGACTCGCTGCGCGAGGTGGCGACCGGCGTGGCTCAGCTCGCCGGCCCGGACCTCGGCGTGTTGATCATCACGCACTACCAGCGGATCCTGAACTACATCACTCCCGATCGCGTGCACGTGATGATGGAGGGGCGCATCGTGAAGACGGGCGGCCCCGAGCTCGCGCACGAGCTCGAGCAAAAAGGGTACGAAGGGATCCGAGCCGACCTCGGGATCGGACCGGAAGGGAGCTAGCGGAACCGATGGCGCTCGCATTGGAGCACGGAACCCAGCCCGGACCGCTCGACGTCGAGCGGATCAAGAAGGACTTCCCGATCCTCGAGCGCGACATCCGCGGCAAGCGTCTCGTCTATCTCGACAGCGCGGCCACCAGCCAGAAGCCCCGCCACGTCCTCGATGCGCTCATCGACTACTACGAGCGGCACAACGCGAACGTGCACCGCTCGCCCCACCTCCTGGGCGAGGAGGCCACGCAGATGTACGAGGAGGCCCGGGCCAGAGCGGCCCGATTCATCGGCGCGCCGGACGCCTCGACCATCGTGTTCAACCGGGGCACCACGGAATCGCTGAACCTCGTCGCGCACGGTTGGGCCCGGAAGTTCCTCCGGGAGGGCGACGAGATCCTCATCTCCGAGCTCGAGCACCATTCGAACATCGTGCCATGGCAGCTTGCGGCCGGAGCCACCGGCGCGTCGGTCCGGTACATCCCGATCACCGACGACGGCCTGTTCGACATGGCTGCGCTGTCGCCGGTGCTCACGGAGCGGACGAAGCTGGTCTCGATATCCGGGATGTCGAACGTCCTGGGGACGATCCCGCCGGTGCGCGCGCTCGCCGACGCCGCGCACGCGAACGGCGCGCTGCTCTGCGTGGACGGTGCGCAGCTCGTCGCGCACGCCCCCGTCGACGTGACCGAACTGGACTGCGATTTCCTGGCCTTCTCCGGTCACAAGATGCTGGGGCCCATGGCATCCGGTGGCCTCTACGCACGCCGCGAGCTGCTCGAGGACATGGACCCATTCCTGGGCGGGGGAGAGATGATCAGCCAGGTCCTTCCCGATCATTCCACGTGGAACGAAGTGCCGTGGAAGTTCGAGGCGGGGACGATGAACGTCGCCGACGAGATCGGCCTCCATGCCGCGATGGACTATCTGGACGCCATCGGCATGGACAACGTCCGGGCGCACGAGGAGGCCATCTCGGCGTACGCGATCGAGCGGATCGCGGAAGCGGGAGCCCAGCTGTTCGGACCGACCGACGTTCTGGAGCGCGGCGCAGAGGTGTCGTTCTGGTTCAAGGACATCCACCCTCATGACCTGGCCACCATCCTCGATCAGGAGGGCGTGGCCATCCGGGCCGGCCACCACTGCGCGCAGATCCTGATGCGGCGGCTGAACGTCCCGGCCACGGCGCGCGCGTCGTTCTACGTCTACAACGACCGGGCGGATGTCGATGCCTTGGTCGAGGCGCTCGGACGCGCCGCGCAGCTGTTCCGGAGCTAGCGGGACCCGGCGGTAGACTGGAGGCGCGATGGCGCTCGAAGACCTGTACAAGGAAGTCATCCTCGACCACTACAAGAACCCTCGGAACAAGCGGCCCATGCCGGACGCCGCGCTGTCCTGTTCCCGCAACAACCCGTTGTGCGGCGACGAGATCACGGTATTCGCTGACGTCGACGACGGTCGGGTCACCCAGCTCACGTTCCAGGGACAGGGCTGCTCGATCTCGCAGTCGTCGGCCTCGATGCTGACCGAGGCTGTGAAGGGCAAGTCGGTGGATGACGCCGAGCGGTTGGCGTCGGACTTCCGCGGGATGATGGCCGGCGAGGTGGAACCCAGCGAGGACCAGTTCGGCGATCTCATCGCACTGAAGGGCGTCGTGAAGTACCCGATCCGCATCAAGTGCGCGGTGCTCGCGTGGGACGTTCTGCAGGAGGCCCTGTCCGGAGCCGGCGAAGCCGCGGCCTCCGCGCCGCACTCGTAGTTCGGCTACCGTCGCCGCCATGCCCCGGCCCAAACTGTGGTGGTTGCTCGTCCTCGCGCCGGTGCCCCCGATCATGGAGGCGCTCGGCCAGCACACGGCCACGTTCCTGACCGCCGCGATCGTCATCATCCCGCTGGCAGGGCTGATCGGGACCTCCACGGATCAGCTCGCCATCCACGCCGGCCCACGGCTGGGTGGTCTGTTGAACGCCACGTTCGGGAACGTGACCGAGCTGGTCCTGTCGATCTTCCTGATCCTCGACGGCCAGATCGCCATCGTGAAGGCGTCGTTGATCGGCTCGATCGTCGGGAACCTGTTGCTGGTCCTGGGTCTGTCCTTGCTCGTGGGCGGTTTCCGCCACCGGGAGCAGACCTTCAACGCGCACGCGGCCGGGGTGCATTCGACCTCGCTCACGCTCGCGGTGACCGGACTCGTGATGCCGGCCGTGTTCGTGCTCTCCGCGGGACGTCAGACCTTCGTGGAGAGGGAGGTCGTGAGCGTGACCATCGCGATCGTGTTGATCGCGCTGTACGCATGCGCCCTGTGGTTCATGTACGTCACGCACGAGCACCTGTTCCGGACGCCCGGCACGGACGAGCGCGCGGATTGGTCGGTCCGGCGTGCCGTCGTGGTCCTGTTCGCGGCGACGGTGGCGGTCGCCGTGATGGCGGACCTGCTGGTGCAAGCGCTCGAGCCGACGGTGGAGGACCTCGGGATGTCGAAGCTCTTCGTGGGCCTCGTCATCATCCCGATCATCGGCAACGCCGCGGAGCATGGATCCGCCGTGCTGATGGCCATGAAGAACAAGCTGGATGCCACCCTCGAGATCGCCATCGGCTCATCCGTGCAGGTGGCGCTGTTCGTCGCGCCCGCCCTGGTGCTGATCAGCTTGGCCACCAATCATCAGATGGACTTCGTGTTCCAGACATTCGAGGTGGTCGCGGTGGCGCTCGCCACGGTCATCGTCACACTGATCTCGCGGGACGGAGCGAGCAACTGGCTGGAGGGCGCACAGCTCGTCGGCGCGTACGTGATCATGGCGATCTCGTTCCTGTTCGTTCAAGCGAGCTGAACTCGAAGCGCCTGTAGCATTGAGCCATGTTCCTTCGCGAGAACGAGGTGGGAGTGAAGATCGCCCCGCATCTCATGCGGGGCCAGGCGCTCCTCGATCTCGGGGCTGGCACCGGGTTCATCAGCAGATGGCTGAGCGAGCGGACCGGCGTCGAGCCGACCCTCACCGACGTCGTGTCGTACCACAACCGCGAGAAAGATCTTCCGTTCCTCCAGCTCGACGACCCGTTCGGCGTGCCGGTGGGGGACGGCTCGTTCGACGTGGTGATGCTCCTGTTCGTGTTTCACCACGTCGACCGCTTCGACGACCAGGAGCGGTTGCTGGACGAGGCCATCCGTATCGCTCGCAGCCGGCTCGTGATCATGGAGGACACTCCCCGGACGAAGGTCGACCTCGCGTTCAACAAGGGATGGGACTGGCTGTTGAATCGCCGGCACCACGTGCCCTGTCCATTCACCTTCCGGGACGCGGACGGGTGGATCGACCTGTTCAAGGCGCGCGACCTCTCGATCGTCCACGCCGAGACGTACCGACCCATGTGGCCGAGCCTGAAAACGTATCCCCACTCGCTGTTCGTGCTGGACCGCTGATGCGCGTCGAGTTCTCGACCGATCCGCGAGATTTCGTGGCGCGCGACTGGACCGACCTCGTGCTGGTCGATCCGGCCGCCACGTTCTTCCACCAACCGAGATACTTGAAGCTGTACTGGGAGGAGTTCGGGCACGAAGGCGACCTGCTGCTCGCGTTCGGTGTCGAGGATGACGTGACGGTCGGCGCTGCGGCCTTCGAGCGGGTCGGAGGGACGCTGCGGTTCCTGGGAGGGACCGAGGTCACCGACTACATGGGCCCGGTGGCGCGGCCGGGAAGCGAGGACGGCTTCGCGAAGGAACTGTTCGACGCGCTCGACACCGTGGACGGATGGACGGATGCCGATCTCCGCGGCGTCCCGCTGGACTCCCCGTGGGTCGAGCGGTTGCGGGGAGCCGCCGAAGGGGCCGGCCTCTCCGTGGAGATCGGAGAGGACTCCGTGGCCCCGTTCCTGTCGCTGCCGGCGACTTTCGAGGATTACCTGGCCGGGCTCCCCGGCAAGATGCGGCACGAGATCAAGCGCAAGGCCCGCAAGCTTCGCGAGGAGACCGGGGGGTACGAGGTCGTGCGCGCGTCGGCCGAGACGCTCACCGAGGACCTGGACCGCTTCGTGGAGCTCCACCGATCCAGCGAGGGGCCCAAGGGGAAGTTCATGGAGCCGGGGATGGAGATCTTCTTCCGCCGTCTGGGGAAGGAGTTCCTGCCCCACGGGGTGTTCCGGTTGACCTTCATCCAGATCGACGGCGACAAGATCGCGGGGGCCATCGGGTTCTCGTTCGGCGGGACCCTTTCCCTCTACAACTCCGCGTACGACCGTAGATGGTCGAGGCTGGCCCCCGGGATGGTGCTCGTGGGCGATCTGATCAAGGAGGCCATCGACGAGGGGTGCCGTACCTTCGACATGTTGAAGGGCGACCTCGGGTACAAGTACCGGTTCGGCGCGACGGCCCGGCCGGTGAAGCGGTTCGAGGTCCGGCGCGGCTAGTGGTAGTCGAGGTGCGCCGTGGCCACGACGGCTCCTGCCGGCCCCACGATCCGCACGGTATCGAAGCGGCTGATGTCGTTCGCCGTGACGAGCCAAGACGATCCGGTCCCACTCGCGTCGAAGTCGATGGGATGCAGCTCCATCTGGCGTGACGGCGAGCTTACGTGGACCTGCGCCTCACCACTGAGTCCCGGCGCGCGCACCATGACCAGAATCCAGGATTGACCCTGGTCCGAGTCGTACATCACGACGCTGCCCTGAACGTCCTGTGGTCCCGTCGATGAGAACGTCCCGACGCGCACGTCCTTCCCTCCGAGCGCGTCGAGGAAGTGGCGATACGTCGCGGCGAGCCCTGCGTTCTGGTTCGCCCGGTGTGTCTGCGCCGCCGCCATCCCCACTGCCGACCCCAGCACCAGCACGGCGGCAGCGGCCAGCGCGAACCGCCTGACACGGGACGGTTTGCGCTGCAACGACTTCGGGGCAGCCTCCTCGCGCTCTTCGCCAAGCGCTTCGAGGACCCTGGACTTGAGCGCGTCCGGCGGATCGACCTGGTGCGCCGCGCGGGCGAACGTTCGCATCCCTTCGTCGAGAACCGCGAGCTCGCGACGGCACGCCATGCATCCGCGGAGATGCCGGCGAACCTCGGACTCGACGTCCTCGGGAAGGGAGCCGAGGAGGTGCTCGGCCAGATGCTCGCGCACCGCGTCACAGTCCATTGGGCGCCTCCAGCGAGTCTCGAAGCTTGAGGAGTGCGGTTCGGATCCTGGTCTTCGCCGTGCCGAGCGGGATCCCCTCCATCTCCGCCACCTCGGAGCTGGTCTTGCCGCCGAAGTATGCGAGCTCGAGCGCCGCGCGTTGCTCCGGCGAGAGCGCAGCCATGGCCCGCCGAGCCCGGTCCACGAGATCGGAGGTCTCCGCCAGGACGTCCGGTCCCGCCCCGGGGTCCGCCTCCGATTGGGGCTTCGACGCCTCGAGCATCCGCGCCTCCAGCACACGGCGACGCAGCGCGTCGATGGCGAGGTTCCGTGCGGTCAGCAGGATCCAGGTGTCCAGCGACCCGCGGGCGGGGTCGTATCGCTCCGCGTTCCTCCACAGTTTCACGAACGTGTCCTGCACCAGATCCTCCGCCGAGGCCTCGTTCCCGAGCATGACGAGACCCAGTCCGTAGATTCGCGAGGAGTACGCGTCGTACAGGCGCTCGGCCGCGCCGCGGTCGCCCGCGGCGAAGGAGCGCATCACGGTCACCTCGGGCTTGCTCCGTGACGATCTCATTCCGGTTTTCACGGTACTCCCCGCAGGTAGTACGGGTGGGAAGGGGGCCCGGCTTGCCGGACGGGGCTACGCGAAGGGCCGGATGTGGCGAAGGACGGTGAGCGCCAAGTCGGCGTCGCCGGAGACCACCAGCGTCCCGTCGTCGATGTACTCCTCCGCGGGAACGCGTCTCGAGGCCACCTGCGCGAACGCGATCCCGCGCCCCTCCACCAGCGCGTTGACCGGTCTGTCCGGGTCGAGCGACTGCCGCGGCGCCAGCCCCTGCCGCCACTCGCCGCCTCCTGATCCCTCCAGGACGAACCGCATCGCCCGGCCTTCGAACCTGAGCCCCGCCAGGCCGAGCGCCCAGGGGAGCGTCCGAACCGCCAGGTCGTTCGTGCAGTAGACGGGCCAGTGCTCGTCCCGAGGCGGGAGGTCGGCGCCTGCCCGGATGTCCTCGCCGTGAACCCACCACTCCATGACGCGGGACTGGAGGAGGGACCGCGCGGGGACCTCGCCGGCCAGCCACGACACTCGAGCGCCTCCCCAGTCGTCGGCGGGGATGGAGCCAGCACGTACCAGTGCGGTGTCGGCGTGGCGGCCCCATTCCACGACCACCTCGCGCACCGGCACCTCTGCCCTGCGACGAACGGCGTACTCGTTGAAAGCGTCGATCGTGAGATCGCCGCCATCTCGCAGGAATTCCTCCACCTCCGGGGCCGGCTCGCTCCCGAGGGCCGCGGAGGCGACGCGTTCGGAGGCAGCGAGGTGCGCGACCACGTCCTTCAGGGTCCATCCGTCGAGCCGGCTCGGCTTGCCCCACGCCTCCGGGGCCGTGTACTGGATGGTTCGCCCGAGCGCCTCCCGCTCGGCCTGCGCGATCCCGAGCAGGTCGCCGCGTTCGATGGTCACGCTTCGGCGACCTCGGGGGCCCGGACGTGGACGGAATCGCCTTTCCGGACGCGGCCGGGCGCGATCACCTGCGCATAGACGCCGCGACAGCCCTGAAGCTGCTCCTGGAGGCCCGGACGGATCTCCTCCATCCGGGTGCACGGGTTGCTCTCCTTCGTGAGCTCGAGGACGACTTCGCCGATCACGAGACGAGTGCCGAAGGGCAGCCCGTTCACGTCGACGCCACGGAGCGTGACGTTCTCCTTCACCTGTCCGGGCTCGAGGTCGAGTTCGTCGAGGACCTCCTGGTCCTGGATCAGCAGGTGGCGGATGGAACCCAGGCCGCGGTGGGCGTCGTCCTCCATGCCGGCTTCGTCGAGGACGGCATCGTCCAGCGCGACCATGGGCATCCGTTGGCCGGGACAGCGCTGGAGGGATGTGACGGAACCGGGCATCGCGGCGGATTGTACCGTTCCCTCGTGCGGGTCCTGGCCGCTCCAGACAAGTTCCGTGGGACGCTCACGTCGACCGAAGCCGCGGCGGCCATCGGGGCGGGGTGGAGGCGGGGGCGGCCCGACGACGCCGTCGAACAGGTGCCCCTGGCGGATGGCGGCGAAGGCACCCTCGAGGCGCTGGTGGCGGCGGGGGAAGGCCGGGTGCTGTCGGAGCGAGTGACCGGCCCGCTCGGGGATCCGATCGATGCCGAGTTTGGATTGGTCGACCGTGATCGGACGGGTGTGGTCGAGATGGCGCGTGCATCCGGCCTCGCGCTGGTTCCCGACGGGCGCCGAGATGCGCTTCACGCCACCACACGGGGGACCGGCGAACTGATCCTGGCGACCGCGCGGAATCGGCCCGAGAGGATCGTCGTCTGCATCGGGGGAAGCGCCACGACCGACGGCGGCGCGGGGATGGCTCAGGCGCTCGGCGCACGACTGCTGGACGCCTCGGGTCGCGACGTCCCCCCGGGCGGTGCCGGGCTCCTCGAGCTCGATCGCATCGACACATCCGAGCTCGATCCCGCCGTGCGAGGGTGCCGGTTCCGCGTCGCCTCCGACGTCGACAATCCGCTCGTGGGACCGGAGGGCGCGGCGGCCGTGTACGGGCCGCAGAAGGGGGCGAACGCGCGGGACGTCGAGCTGCTCGATCGCGCGTTGACGCGGTATGCGGAAGTCCTTCGGCGCGATCTCGGGGTCGAGGTGGCGGACCGCCCTGGTGCGGGTGCTGCGGGCGGGCTGGGCGCGGGGCTGATGGCGTTCCTCGAGGCGGAGCTCAGGCCGGGCATCGAGGTCGTGATGGAGGCGGCGCGTTTCGACGAGCGGTTGCCCGGCGCCGAGCTCGTCGTGACGGGCGAGGGAAAGCTCGACGCCCAGTCGCTCCACGGAAAGACCGTGGCCGGAGTACATCGCGCCGCGGAGGAGGCGGGGATCCGAGTGCTCGTCGTCTGCGGTCAAGCGACGATCCGACCCGACGGGGTCCGGGTCGAGTCGCTGGCTGAGGCCTTCGGCATCGATCGGGCCCTGCGGGATACGCGGGCGGCGCTCGAGGAGCTCCTCGCGGATGTGGCGCGAAGGTGGCCGGGGTGAGCAAGTCGATCCGGCGGTTCGAGGAAGCGGCACGCGAGCGGGGGCTCGAGGTCGAGATCCGAAGGTTCCCCGAGGGAACGAAGACGGCGCTCGACGCCGCCCGGGCCGTCGGATCCGACGTCGGACAGATCGTGAAGTCGCTGGTGTTCATGGCGGACGGCCGGCCCCTCCTCGCCATGACGTCCGGCGCGAACCGCGCCGACGTCCGAAAGCTGGCGGCGGCGGTCGGCGCGGCGGAGGTCCGCCG
>JBKOXF010000026.1:0-19375 GCA_046724795.1 Actinomycetota bacterium
GTGTATAAGAGACAGATCAGGAAGATCGTGACCCCCTCGTCCCGGACCTGCTGAATCAGCTTCATCAGCGAGGCCTTCTCCGATGGGTTCATCCCCGCGGCCGGCTCGTCCAATAGGAGCAGCGCGGGTTTCGTGCCAAGCGCCCGGGCGATCTCCAGCCGCCGCTGGTCACCGTACGCCAGGTTCTTCGACAGCTCGTTCGCGTACCGGGCGATGCCCACGAACCGCAGCAGCTCGCCCGCGCGCTCCTCCGTGACCTGTTCCTCTCGCTGATGGAACCGGGTCTTGAACATGGCCCGGCCCACTCCGGACTTGTTGTGGGCGTCGACGCCGACCATGACGTTCTCGAGCGCCGTCATGTTCGGGAACAGCCGGATGTTCTGGAAGGTCCGGCCGATCCCGAGCCGCGTGATCTGGAACGGGCGCCGGGACCGCTTCACCAGCGGGAAGAACGGCACGGGCACCTTGTCCAGCAGCTCGGTGTCGTGGAACCGGACGGACCCCGCGGTGGGCGGGTAGATCCCCGTGACCATGTTGAAGAACGTGGTCTTCCCGGCGCCGTTGGGCCCGATGAGCGCGAACACCTGCCCTTCGTCGATCCGCAGATCGACCTTGTTCAGCGCGCGCAACCCGCCGAAGATCTTCGTGACCCCGTGGGCTTCGAGGATGGCGGTCACCGAGCCTCCTCGCGAACCTCGTACAGGGTCTGCTCGTGGAGCTCGCCGCCGGTGAGCTCGCGGGCCCGGCGCCTGCTGGGGATCAATCCCTGCGGCCGGAAGATCATGACGAGGATCAACAGGAGGCCGAACACCAGGTACCGCGAGTCTCCCAGCGTTCGGAGCCGCTCGGGCAGGAAGACGATCAGCGCGGCCCCGACGATCGGACCGGCGAACCCCCCCATCCCGCCCACCACCACCATGGCCAGGATGATCACGGAGCTGAAGTCCCCTCCGAACAGCTTGAACGAGTCGGGGCTGATGAACGCGGCCCACTGTGCGTACACCACGCCGGCGAACGAGGCCACGGCGGCGCCCATCGCGAACGCCCCGAGCTTCATCCGAACGGTGGGGACGCCCATGGCTGCCGCCGCCACCTCGTCCTCGCGGATGGCGTCCCACGCCCGCCCGACCCGCCCGGCGTTCACCCGGCGTAGCAGGAAGATCCAGATCACGATGATCCCGAGCAATAACCAGTAGTACGGGTTGCTGTGGAACGACCCACCGAAGTCGTAGTGGAACCCCCCGGCGTCGATCCGCGGCGTGGGGATCTGGTTGATGCCCTTCGCACCGTTCGTGATCGAGTCCAGGTTGTTGGCCGTGATCCGGACGATCTCGCCGAACCCCAGCGTGACGATGGCCAGATAGTCGCCGCGGAGGCGGAGGGTGGGGGCGCCGAGCAGGATCCCGGAGCCGACAGCCACGGCGAGCGCGATGAAGAAGTACAGCCACATGTACATGTGCCACGTCGGGATGGGAGGAGGGTTGGTCGGGTTCGCGAAGGTCTCGATGTTGAAATGCGCGGCACCGCTCGTGATGCCGAACGTGTATGCCCCGATCGCGAAGAACGCCACGTACCCCAGGTCGAGCAGTCCGGCGAACCCCACCACCACGTTCAGGCCCAGCGCCAAGAGCGCCGCGATGCCGATCTTCACGACGATGGCCTCCCAGTACCCGGCCACGACGCCCAGCGTGGCGTTCAGGATGAACGGCACGAGCGCCGCGACCGCGATGAGGCCGGCGATCAGGAGAGCCCTCGCCCACGACGGCAGCGAGTCTCCCCACTGGCGAGCCTGCCGCATCCCTTCTCGGATCGGGGCGGTGAACTCGCGGTACTGGCGCCGCCATCGCTCGTGCCAGGGGCCGCCCGGCTCGCCGACGCCGCCCGGCGTGGCCTCCTGCGCCTTCTGGGCCTGGCTCTCGAGCTCCTCGTCGGTCTCTCTGCTCATTCCCTTATCCCCCGACCTGTTCGCCCAGGATGCCGGTGGGGCGGAACATCAGCACCACCACGAGCACCACGAAGGCGATGACGTTCTGCCACTGGGCCGCCGTGCAGGCGATCCCGAGCTGTTCGATGAGCCCCAGCAGGAGGCCGCCGAGCATGGCGCCCCGGACGTTCCCGATCCCGCCGAGCACCGCGGCGGTGAAGGCCTTCAGTCCCGGGTAGAACCCGATGCTGTACTGGGCGGCGCCGAAGGTGATGCCGAACAGGCCCGCCGCGACGCCTGCCATGAGCCCTCCTACCAGGAACGTGGCGACGACGATCCGGTCGACGTTCACGCCCATGAGCGAGGCGGTCTCGGGGTCCTCCGCGACCGCCCTGATCCCCTTGCCGGTCTTGCTCCGGCGCACGAACTGGTCCAGGACAAACAGCATCACCACGGCGACCACGATCACGAGGATGGTGACAGGCGCGATGGGGACGCCTCCGATGCTGAACCACTTGTTCTGCGAGATCGTGTCGGGGAACTGCACGGCACCCGTCCCCCCGATGGCCGGCCACGCCACCGGGATGCCCAGATGCTTCTGGCCGTCCAGCAGGAGGAACAGATTCGAAAGGACCAGTGAGACGCCGATGGCGGTGATCAGGTACGCGAGCCTCGAGGCGCCCCTCCTGCGGAGCGGCCGGTACGCCACCCGCTCCATGACGACGGCCGTAGTCCCCGAAGCCAGTGCCGCCAGGACGATCATCACCGCCAACACGACGATGAGGTAGAGCCCCGTGGGCGGCTGGTCCGGTTGGATCCCGAACAGGCCCTTGAGGGTGTACACGGCGGCGAACGTCCCGATCATGAAGACCTCGGAATGCGCGAAGTTCAGCAGCTGCAGCACCCCGTAGACCATCGTGTAGCCGAGGGCGATCATCGCGTAGATGGCCCCGGATCTAAGACCGAAGATGAAGTAGCTGAGCCAGATCGACCCGTTCGACGGGCAGGTCCCGCTGCGGATGCCGAGGATCAGCAGGAGCGCGACGGCGGAGAGCCCGCCGGCCCACGCCAGGTTCTTCCCGGTGAAGGGCGACCTCGGCCCGGTGGCGGTCCGCTCCCTGGTGGCCATGCTCCTCCCGGTCCTGCGTGACGTAGAAAGGGGCGGACCCGATGGTACGGGTCCGCCCCTCCCTTCGCTGCTCGCTACACCCCTACTGGGGGATGACCTGCGTCGACAGGCCCAGGAAGTCCCACTCGCCGTTGACGTCCTTCCAGAGGTAGATCTTGGCGTCGGCGGCGCTCAGCTCGCCGTTGGACTGGAACTGGATGTGCTTCGAGACACCTTGATAGTTGAGCGTCTTGAAGTAATCCGTGATGTCCTGACGCGTGGTCTTCCCCGCCTTGAAGGCGTTGATGTACATCTGCGCGATGTCCCAATAGTCGGGCGCGTAGATGGTGGGGTTCACGCCCCACTTGTTGTGGAAGTCGGTGACGAACTGCCCGGCCTTCGGGTCGGACGACTGGGTGACGTCCCCACAGGGGCAGGTCGCGATCGTTCCCGAGCCGGCATCGCCGGCCGCGGAGAGGAACGAGTCGTCCCGGGCGCCATCGCCCACGACCATGGTCATCTTGCCGAGCCCCTGCTGGGTCATCTGGGCCCGGAGCGGACCGGCCTCCGGCGAGTACCCGCCGTAGAACATGGCCTCGCAGCCGGACTGCTTCGCCTTCGTGATCTGCGAGGAGAAGTCCTTCGTCGTACCCGTCCCGCCCTGCGCGACGGCGCCGAGGTCCGACTCAACCTTCAGGCCGTCGTCCCGGAACGTCGAGAGCGCGATCTGTGCGAGACCCTTGCCGTAGGTCGTGTCATCGGACAGGACGTACGCACAGTTCGGCTTGATGACCTTCGCGATGTAGTTCGCCATGTCCGGCGCCTGGGTGTTGTCGTTGGCCTGGGGTCGGAACCAGTGGGTCCACCCGTTCGCGTTCAGCGTCGGGTTGGTGGCCGAGCCCGTGACGAACGGGATGCCGGCCTTGTCCCAGGTCGGGCCGGCCGCCGCCGACTCACCGGAGAAGTTGGGACCGATGATGCCGACGAACGACGCATCGTTCGCGACCTTCGTGGCGAGCGGCGGGATCACTGTCGGGTCGCCCTGCGTGTCCTCAGGAACCGCCTCGATCGTGACGGGGAGGTTCCCGAACTTCCCTGCGTTGGCCTGGTCGACGGCCAGTTGGACCGCCTTCCACCCGGGGACGACGAGTCCGGCCGCCGGTCCGGTCAGAGCTCCGAAGAAGGCGAGCTTCACCGTCTTCTTCTCGCCGCCCCCGCCGCCCTCGTTGTTGTTGCCGCCACACGCGGCTGCAACGAGCGCGAGGACCCCGACCGCCCCCAGCACCCGGAGTGTGCCTTTTCGATGCACGTGCCCCTCCTTTCTCATTCCACCTCTTGGCAGGTGGGTCCTACCACAAACCACGTGCGGGGGGAAACGTCCGGGCTCAGCCCGGTGGGTTCCTTCCCCAGTGATGTACGAGGGAACGCTTGGTCTGAGGTTGCCCTAGCGATCCGAACGGCCCTACTTCAGGCAGGGATCGTGCCGGAGAACGTCTCCACCTCACGCTCGAGCACGAGCCGTCCCAGGGAGGCCTCGAGATCATCGAGCGCCCCCCGGACCTGGGTCCGCTCGTCGCGGGCGAGCCGGTAGGCATGGTCCGCGGCCGGTGTCTCGCAGGCGAGCATGACCTGCCAGCGCTCGGCGAGGACACGATCGGCCTCGGCCAGGCGCGCCCGGGCCAGGGCGATCCGGGAGCGGAGCCGCTCCATCGCGACGTCGGTGGGGTCGGGAAGCTGTTGCATGGGGAAGGGTGCCGGAGTCTACGGCCGGGCCTGCCTCTGAGCAAGCACGTGTGCCCGGGGTGGGATTTGAACCCACACGGGCTTTCGCCCAATCGGGTTTGAGCCGATCCTGTCTACCAGCTTCCAGCACCCGGGCTCTCTCGGAGTGTACCGAGCGCGCCTTAGCCGATCGCGGAACGGAACCGCTTCGCCAGGTCCAGCATGCCCGACCGGTCCCCCTCGAGGATCGGCCTCACGAGGGCGCTTCCCACGACCACCCCGTCGGCGAACCCGCAGGCTTCAGCGGCCGCCTCGGGCGTGCCGATCCCCACGCCCACCAGGAGCGGCGTGTCCGTGTGGGGCCGGAGGCTCTCCACCAGCGACCGGCCCGCCGTATCGAGCGATGCCCGCTCGCCGGTCACGCCGTAGGTCGAGACGCAGTACACGAATCCCCGAGATGCCTCCGCGACACGGGCCAGGCGCTCCTTCGAGGTCCCCGGCGCCGCCAGGAACACGGTGGCGAACTCGGGCGGCGCCGCCGCCAGCCATGAGTCCGCCTCGTCCACGGGGAGGTCCGGGATGATCGCACCGGAGACCGCGCCGTCCAGCACGTCGAGGAACCGGTCGAAGCCGAGCGCGAGCACGGGGTTGAGGTAGGTCATCACCGCCACGGGGACACCGATCGCCGCGGCCCGTATCTCCGACACGATGCGCTCGAGGCGCGCGCCGCCCTCGAGGGCACGCTGCGATGCCTCCTGGATCACCGGCCCGTCCATCACCGGGTCCGAGAACGGGATCCCCACTTCGATGGCGTCCGCGCCGGTTTCCGCCAGGCCTCGCATGAGCTCGGCGTCGACGCCCGGAAGGCCACCGGTCACGTAGGGCACGAAGGCCCGTCCCCCCGAGTCCAGCCGCTCGCGCAGCCGAGCCTCGAGGTCAGGAGCGCGCACGCGCCTTCCGGACGGTGTCGAGGTCCTTGTCTCCGCGCCCGGACAGACATACCAGCACGGCCGAGTCCACAGGGAGGGGGCGCGCCAGCAGCCAGCCGATGGCGTGGGCGGGCTCGAGGGCCGGAAGGATCCCCTCGGTTCGCGCCAGCGCTTCGAAGCCAGCGAGCGCGTCCTCGTCGGTCGCCGTCGTGTACTCCGCCAGCCCGCTCTCCTTCAGATAGGAGTGTTCCGGCCCCACGCCCGGATAGTCGAGACCCGCGGAGATCGAGTGCGTGGAGAGCACCTGGCCCGCCTCGTCCTGGAGGAGGTACGACATCGCGCCGTGGAGCACCCCGGGCGTGCCCACCAAGAGCGACGCGCAGTGCTCCCCCGCCCCCGTCCCTCGGCCGCCGGCTTCGACGCCGATCAACCGTGCGCCGGAGCCGACGAACGCGGTGAACATCCCGATGGCGTTGCTCCCTCCGCCCACACATGCCAGGACGACGTCCGGCAGGCCGCCGACGGCGTCTTCGAACTGGACACGGGCCTCGTCGCCGATCACCCGCTGCAGGTCCCGAACGAGGACGGGGAACGGATGCGGCCCGACCACCGACCCCACGACGTAGTGGGTGTCCTGGACCGTGGCGGCCCAGTCCCGGAGGGCTTCGTTGATGGCATCCTTCAGCGTTCGGGAACCGGATGAGACGCCGACCACCTCGGCGCCCAGGAGCTCCATCCGCGACACGTTCACGGCCTGGCGGTCCATGTCCTCCTCGCCCATGTACACGACGCAGGGAAGCCCGAACAACGAGCAGGCGGTCGCCGTGGCCACACCGTGTTGCCCCGCGCCGGTCTCGGCGATGATCCGGCGCTTCCCCAGACGCTTGGCCAGCACTACCTGCCCGATCGTGTTGTTGATCTTGTGGGCACCGGTGTGGGCCAGGTCCTCACGCTTCAGAAACACGCGATACCCCGTCTCCGTGGAGAGCCGCCCCGCGAACGTGAGCGGCGTGGGCCGACCGACATAGTCACGAAGGAGCGTGCCGAGCTCCCGTCGAAACGCTTCGTCGTCCCGGAGCGAGAACCACGCCTCGGCCAGCTCCTCCAGCGCCGGGATCAGCACCTCGGGAACGTACCGGCCGCCGAACGGACCGAATCGCCCGCGGTCCTCCCGGACCTCCAGGGCGGGCATCAGTCGCGCTCGGTGTCGTGCGCCGAGATCCCGGTGACGGTGGCCAGCTCGCCCCGCAGCTGCCGGAGCTTTGCGGCGGGGTTCTTCGCCCGCATCAGCGACTCGCCGACGAGGATCGCGTGCGCACCGGCCTCCACCGCACGCTCCACCTGCGCGCGTGTCGAGATGCCGCTCTCGAAGACGATCGTCCGATCGGGCGGAACCTTCGCCGCGAGCGCCAGCGCACGCGTCTCGTCCACGTCGAGCGACTCGAGGTCCCGGGAGTTCACCCCGATGAGCTGTGCCTCGGACTCGAGCGCCTTGTCGAGATCCTCGCTCGAGTGCGTCTCGACGAGGGCCGCCAGCCCGAGGTCGCGAGCGGTCTCGAGCATCTCGCCCAGTTCCGACGGCGAAAGACACGCGGTGATCAGCAGTACCGCGTCCGCGCCGAATGCTCGTGCCTCGATGAGCTGGGCCGGGTGGACCAAGAAGTCCTTGCGGAGGATCGGGATCGTCGCGTGGACGCGCGCCGCCCGGAGGTCGGACAGCGATCCGTCGAAGTGATGGGACTCCGTGAGCACAGAGAGCGCCGACGCACCGGCCTGCTCCAACGCGGCTGCCGTGGCGCCGGGATCGACCTCGGCGATCTCGCCGGCGGAGGGGGACGCCCGCTTGATCTCGGCGATGACACTGGGCCGTTCGCGGCGAAGCGCTCCCCCGAAGTCGCGCGGCGGCGGGGTGGACATCGCCCGTGCCAGCAGGGCCGACTCGTCGAGCGGCTTGCGTTTCAGGTCCTCGCGGACGTGACGAACGTGATCCGTCAGGAACCCCATCGGTGGACCGAGTTTACAAATCGGACCGGGCCGCGGCCCGGACCGCCTCACGCACGGTCAGGGTCCCCTCGTACAAGGCGCGGCCGAGGATCGCGCCCTGGATGAACGGCCCGATCGAGGCCACCACCCGGACGTCCTCCGCGCTGGCGATGCCACCGGACGCGATCACCGGACGCTTCGTGGCGAACGCCACCCGCGAGATCCCCTCGGTGTCGGGTCCTGCCAAGGCGCCGACCCGATCGACCGCTACGTGCAGGTACTGTGCGACGTCGGTGCCGGCGAGCCACGCGAGGGTCTCGTCGAGGGGGAGGTCGACGTCCGGCCGCCCTCGCGGCCGGACGCGACCTCCCGACTCCTCCACGGCGACGACGATGCGATCGCCGTACCGGCCAACGACGCGCTCGACGAGCTCTCGCTCGGCGAGCGCAGCGGACCCGAGCACCACACGCTCCGCCCCGGCCTGAGCCAGCGCGGCCACGTGCGCTTCCGACGCCACGCCGCCGCTCGCCTGGATCCGCGCGTCCATCACGGCGAGCAGCGAGATCGTTCGGAGATTCTCCGGACGGCCGGTGAGCGCGAGATCGAGGTCGACGACCTGAAGTTTCCGGGCTCCCTGGCCGATAAAGACCTCAGCGGCGGCTACGGGATCGCCGCCGAAGGACTCAACCGATGCCACCCGCCCGGCGTCGAGCCGGGCCAAGCGACCACCGGAGACATCGATGGCAGGGATCACCTCGAAGGACACGCGCGGAACAGTACGGCAATGGGCTCGAGGGGTACGGCTGACAATGATTGGTTCTTTAGTCCTAACCCTTGTGTGGACGACTGGCGCCGGGTCCGCCCCATTGGCCTCCGCCCAGACGGCCACCGTCGCGACGGCAACGCCCGCGTCGATCATCCGCGCGTTGAACGCGCAGCGGGCGGCCAACGGGATCCCCGCCCGGATCCTGGTGAACAACACGTGGAACACGCGATGCCAGAAGCACGACCACTACATGGCCGTGAACTACACACTCACGCACTACGAGATCGCGGGCAGACCCGCGTACACGTGGGGCGGCTCGTGGGCGGGCAAGCACTCCGTTCTCGACTACGGCTCGTCGTGGAACAACGGCAACCCGTACGAGTTCGCGCCGATCCACCTGGCGCAGCTCCTTCAGCCTCGGCTGAAGCACGCCGGCGCGTTCGAGCTCGCCGCGAACGGCATCAGATGGGGATGCACCGTCACGACCGCCGGGTGGACGCGCAAGAAACCCTCGACGAACCGCATCTACACGTACCCGGGTCCCGGAACAACGGGCGTGAACTACACCTACGTCGCCAGGGAGTCGCCCAAGACCCCGAACCAGGCGCTGGGGATCCCCGCCAAGACCGGCCAGCAACTGTTCGTCTTCGCCAGCGGGCCGATCCTCACGCCGTACAACCAGTATTCGATCAACATCACGAAGGCCAGCCTGCACCCTGTCGGCGGCTCGAACGTCAAGGTGAGGATCGCGGATGCGCTCGTGCCCTTCATGGGCCTTCACCTCGGCAACTACCTGGGGCCGGGGGCCGGCATCGTCATCCCGGTCAACCCGCTCCGGCCCGAGACGAAGTACGTCGCCTCGGTGACGATGAAGGGCAACGGGATGGTCGTGCGGCGGACCTGGTCGTTCACCACGAAGAAATAGCCGTCGTCGCCCCCTGAGGTTCGCGCCCACGGCGATATCGTGGAACGCGTGAAACTCCCTCGCCCCGGACCGGACAGCCTGTGGCGCAACGGCCGGTTCATGAAGCTGTGGGCCGGCCAGACCGTCAGCCAGGTCGGCACGCAGGTCACGCTGCTGGCGATGCCGCTGGTCGCCATCCTGCTGCTCCACGCGTCGGCGTTCGAGGTCGGGTTGCTGACGGCGGCGGAGTTCGCGCCGTTCCTGATCGTCGGTCTCCCCGCCGGCGTGTGGGTGGATCGCCTCCGGCGGCGGCCCATCCTGATCGTGTCCGACGTGGGGCGTGCCCTCACGCTCGGCTCGATCCCGCTGGCGCAGGCCTTGCACGTCCTCACCCTCGGACAGCTCTACGTGGTGGCGTTCGTGTCCGGCGTGCTCACGGTGTTCTTCGACGTCGCGTACCAGTCGTACCTGCCTTCCCTAGTGGAGCGGGCGCGCCTGGTCGAGGGGAACAGCAAGCTCGAGATCAGTAGGTCGGGCGCGCAACTGGCCGGGCCGGGGATCGCCGGTGTGTTGGTGCAGGCGGTGGGCGCCGCGACGGCGATCGTCGTCGACGCCGTCAGCTATGTCGTGTCGGTGGTCTTCGTGTCGTTGATCAAGGGCACAGAGGCGCCCGGCGATCGCACGGTCCCGAAACGGCGGATGCGAACCGAGATCAAGGAGGGCCTCGGCTACGTGTTCCGGCACCGCCTGCTGCGTCCCATCGCAGCATGTACGGCCGGCGCCAACCTCGTGGACAGCATGATCCTGGCCGTCATCGTCCTGTTCGCGGTCCGCCAACTCCACATGTCGCCGGGGCTGATCGGGCTCACGTTCGCCATCGGCAACATCGGCGCCGTGGTCGGAGCCATCTTCGCCGGAGCCATCAGCCGCAGGATCGGTGTTGGCCCCACGATCGTCCTGGGCGCGGTCACGTTCTGCCTGCCCGCGCTGCTCATCCCGTTGGCTCCGGCGTGGGCCCCTATCCCGTTCCTCGCGACGGCGCTGACCCTGATCGGCTTCGGGGGCGTCGTGTACAACGTGAACCAGGTCGGGCTGCGGCAGGCCATCACGCCGGAACGGATGCTCGGCCGGATGAACGCCACCATGCGGTTCATCGTGTTCGGAACGCTGCCGGTCGGCGCGGTCATCGGGGGCGCGCTGGGCGGATCCATCGGGCTGCGGCCGACCCTCTGGATCGCTGCCGGCCTGGGGTGTCTGGCCTTCCTGCCCGTCGCGCTGTCGCGGGTGCGCTCACTGAAGGAGATCCCCGAGCTTCCGGTGGAGCATGGAGTGGAGCCCGGGCCCCCGACGCCGCCCGTCCCGGCGGCCGAGTCCGCCTAACCCACCCGCACGTGATCGCGCCCGAGGAGGCGCCGAAGCTCGGACAGTAGGCCCTCGGACCCGTCCACCCGGTACCCGTCGCCGATCCGCAACGTGGTCACACCATTCGAGGACAGCATGCGGACGCGCACGGGCGTCGGACCCGGGTACGCGGCGAGCGTCTCCTTGAGCTTCGCCACCATGCCGCTGCTGCAGATCTCCGCGGGCAGGTCCACCACGACGGGGTCGCTCGCGCTCGGCACGACCACGAGCCCGTCGTCGGAGAGGTCCGGCCGCGTGATCTCGATGGCGGCGAGCTGGAGCTCCCGCCCCCGGAGGTCAACCCGCCCCTTCACCAGGAGGATCGTGTCCGACTCGATGAGTCCGGGGACCTTGTCGAACACGCTGGGGAACGCCACCACCGTGACCCCCCCGGCGAGGTCCTCCAGCCGGAACATCGCGAACGGCTCGCCCTTCTTCGTGTAGCGGCGCGCGACGGCGCCCACGATCCCTCCCACGGTGACGACCTCGCCGTCGGTCTCGGGGATGTCGACGATGGAGACGGTGGTCTGCCGCTCCAGCTTGTCCTGCACGCCGAGCAGCGGGTGATCGGTGACGTACTGGCCGAGCACGCCCTTCTCCCAACGCAGGAGGTCGTTCCGTTCGAACTCCTGGCCCGCCAGCAATGACTCGTCGATCTCCAGCGCCGGCGCGACGTCGCCCCCGAAGAACGACTCCTGTCCCTGCGCCTCCGCCCGGCGGTCCGACACGATCGGCGTGACCACCTTCTCGAAGTTCTCGAACAGGCCTCGCCGCGTGTACCCCAGTGAGTCGAACGCACCCGCCAGGACCAGTGACTCCAGGCACTTCTTGTGCAGCACGCTCGAGTCGACCTTGCGGCAGAAATCGGTGAACGATGCGAACCGACCCTTCTGCGTCCTGGCCTGGCGGATCTGGTGGACGACGCCGGCCCCGACGTTTCGGACGGCGGAGAGCCCGTACCGGATCCGCCCGTCATCCCTCGGCGTGAAATCGAGGTCGGACTCGTTCACGTCCGGCGGGAGGACCTCGATCCCCATCAGGCGGCTCGCGTTCAGGTAGAAGGGCTTCTTGTCCTTGTCGTCCTTGCAGGACGTGAGGATCGCCGCCATGTACTCCGTCGGGAAGTGCGCCTTCAGGTATGCGGTCTGGTAACCCACGAGCGCGTACGCGCAGGCGTGCGATGCGTTGAACCCGTAGTCGGCGAACGGCACGACCTTCTCCCAGATCGAGCGGGCCAGCCGTTCCGGGTAGCCCTTCTGCAGAGCGCCCTCGACGAACTTCCGCTCGTGCAGCGCCATCTCCTCGCGCTTCTTCTTGCCGATGGCCTTCCGGAGGGTGTCGGCCTCACCGAGTGTGTAGCCGGACAGGCGCACCGCGATCTGCATGACCTGCTCCTGGTACACCATCACGCCGTGCGTGCCGGCGAGGATGTCCTCGAGGTCCTCGTGTGGGTACTCCACCGGCTTGCGGCCGTGCTTGCGGGCGGCGAACTCGATGTGCACGCCCTGGTTCAGCGGGCCCGGCCGGTACAGCGCGTTCAACGCCATGATGTCCTCGAAGCTGTCCGGCACGAGATCGCGGATGAGCGAGCGCATCCCGCTCCCCTCCAGCTGGAACACCCCGGTGGTGTCGCCCTTGCGCAGCATCTCGAACGTCGCCTCGTCGTCGAGCGGAACGTGGTCGATGTCGAGCTCCACTCCCCTGGCCCGGAGCGATCCGACCGTGTCCTCGATGACCGACAGGTTCCGCAGGCCGAGGAAGTCCATCTTCAGCAGCCCGAGCCGTTCCACGCCGTGCATGTCGAACTGCGTGACGATGCGCCGGGTGTCGTCGCGGGAGTCCTTCGACAGCTTCAGCGGCAGGTAGTTCACGAGCGGCTTGTCGCCGATCACGACGCCGGCAGCATGCACGCTGTCCTCTCGCCGAAGGCCCTCCAGGGCGCGGGCGGTGTCGACGATCTCCTTGGCCTCGGGCTCCTTCTGATACGCGTCGGCCAGCTCGTGTGACTCCTTCAGGGCTTCCGCGATGGGCTTCTCCCGGCCGAGCACCGCCGGCGGGTACATCTTGCAGAGACGGTCGCCCACGCTCGCCGGGAATCCCAACACGCGGGCCGCGTCGCGGATCCCCTGCTTCCCCTTGATGGTCTGGAACGTAATGATCTGCGCCACGTGGTCGGAGCCGTACTTGGCCGCCACGTACCGGATGACCTCGTCACGCCTTCGCTCGTCGAAGTCCATATCGATGTCGGGCATCTGCCGCCGCTCAGGGTTCAGGAATCGCTCGAAGATGAGCCCATACCGGAGCGGGTCGAGATCGGTGATCCGGAGCGCGTACGAGACGACCGAGCCGGCAGCGCTGCCCCGCCCCGGCCCCACCCGGATCCCGCTCTCCCGGGCGAATCTGATGAGGTCCCACACGATCAGGAAGTAGCCGGCGAACCCCATCCGGCAGATCACGTCGAGCTCGTAGTCGATACGCGTCCGTATCTCGTCGGTCGGCTCGCCGTACCGCTCGGCCGCGCCCCGGTACACGAGGTCGCGGAGGTAGTCGTCGTGGCTCTGCCCGTCCGGTGCCTGGAACGTCGGGACGTGGAAGCTCGTGGTCTTGTCGACGAACACCGCGTCCAGATCCCGGATCGGCTCGCACATCTCGGCGATCGCGAGCGTGGCGTCGCACGCCTCGGGGTTGTCGCGGAACGTCTCTCGCATCTCGTCGGCGGTCTTCAGATAGAACTCCTCGGTGTCGAACCTCAGCCGCTGCGTGTCCGTCTGGACCTTCTGCTGCTGGATGCACAGCAGGACGTCGTGCGGCTTGGCGTCGTCCCGATGCGTGTAGTGGATGTCGTTCGTGGCCACGAGCGGAACCCCGAGGTCCGTCGACAGCCCGAGCAGCTTGGTGTTCACGACCCGTTGTTCGCCGATCCCGTGATCCTGGATCTCCAGGAAGAAGGCGCCCGGCTCGAAGATGTCGCGGTACGTCGCCGCCGCGTCGGCGGCGCGTTGGTCCTGGCCCGCCACCGCGAACCGCGCGATCTCGCTGGCCAGGCACCCGGAGAGTCCGATCAGTCCCTCGGCCCGCTCGGCCAGGAGCTCCTTGTCGATGCGCGGCCGGTGGTAGAAGCCGTCGATCGAGGCGTCGGTGACGAGCTTCAGCAGGTTTCGATAGCCGGTCTCGTTGCGCGCCAAGAGCGTGAGATGGCGGTACTTCTCGGCGTCCTCGCCGGGTGAACGGTCGAACCGCGACCCCGGTGCGACATAGGCCTCGACGCCGAGGATCGGTTTCACGCCCGCCGCGACCCCGGCCTCGTAGAAGTTCAGAGCCCCGAACATGGCCCCGTGGTCGGTCATGGCGAGGGCCGGCATGCCCTCCTGCCCGGCCCGATCGAACAGCGCCGTGATCCGGGAAGCTCCGTCGAGCAGCGAGTACTCGGTATGGGTGTGCAGATGGACGAAGCTTCCTGCCACGACCGATGCCCCTGCTCAGCGACCCGACGACGGGGAAGGTGGCGGCGGTCGATAGGTTCCTCTTGCCCGACCGCGCGGCCCGAGTCTATGCTCCCCCCGAAGGAATTACAACAGTGGTATTTTCCACAGGTCTTCCACAGGAGGTGTGGAGAACTGCAGCTCTCGTACTCGAAGATCGAGACGTACGAGACGTGCCCGGCGAAGTTCCGGTTCCAGTACGAGGATCGGGTTCCGGGCAGGCCCTCCCCCGTGCTGTCCTTCGGCGACTCCCTGCACCAGGCCCTGTTCCACTTCCACAACCGCCCGGTCCCGGTCGCGCCCTCACTCCCCGAGCTTCACGAGCTTCTCGAAGCGGTATGGGTCTCCGAGGGGTTCGAGACCGAGGGCGAGGAGCGGATGTACCTCGACCACGGCAAGCAGATCCTCGCCCAGTATCACCAGGACAACGCACCCGAGTTCCGGATCCCGGCCGCCCTCGAGCACCGGTTCACCATCGACGTCGAGGGCGTGCAGATCCAGGGCGTGATCGATCGCATGGACCGCATGCCCGGTGGCGGCTACGAGATCGTCGACTACAAGACGAACCGGCGGCTCCCTCCGATGGCGCGGATCGACCGCGATCTGCAGCTCTCGATCTACTGGCTGGCGGCGCGCGAGATCTGGGGCATCGAGCCGGAGAAGCTCACCCTCTACTACCTCTTGCCCGGGCAGCGCATGACCACCACCCGAAACGCGGAGCAGGCCGACGAGCTGAAGCGGCGCATCGCTGTCGTGGCGGAACGGATCGCCGCCGGGAAGTTCGAGCCCCGGGAGAACCCGCTCTGCAACTGGTGCGACTACCAGGCCCTGTGCCCGGTGTTCCGACACAAGTACGAGAAGGAGCAGGGCGACCCCGCGCCGCGCATGACCGAGATCGCCGACGAGTGGGTTGACGTGAAGCGTCAAGTCCGCGCGGCGTACAAGCGGCTCGACGAGCTGAACGGACTCATCAACGCCTTTTGCGAAGAGCACAACTACCGGAGGCTGTACACGAGCGACGGGGCGGCCATCGAGCGGCGCCCCCAGCACGTGACCGCGCCCGACGAGCGGCGCCTCCGAGAGATCCTGGAGCCGCTCGGCTTGTGGGAGAAGGTCCTGTCGGTCGATCCGCAGAAGGTCTCGGCGCTGGTGGAGAGCCGGAGGCTTCCACCGGACGTGGAGGACGCCGTGCTGGCCTCGCGCGAGGAGGTCCGCACGCAGTACGCGCTGTGGCTCCGGGAGCCGAAGCCGCAGCGGGTGCGACGCTGACCCGAGCCCGGCCGGCTCCTCTCCCGCCGTCCGGGCTCCTCCCCAAATGCGAGTAAGGTCTTGCCATGGAACGAGACGATCTGCTCCATCGCATCCGACAGGAACGAGCCCGCCTCGACGAGGCCATGTCCCGCGTCCCGGACGACCGGATCCTCCAACGCGACAACGGAACGTGGACGGGCAAGGATCATCTCGCGCACCTCGGTGCGTGGCAGCGGGTGGCGCTGGCCCGGGTCACGGGGGTCGTGCCCGACGACATCGCCGACGTCGTCCGCGGCGAGTACACCGAGGAAGACATCGACCCCATCAACGAGCGCATCTACCTCGCTGGTCGCGATCGCCCGCTCCACGACGTCCGATCGGACTTCGCTTCGTCGTACGACGCCATCTGCCAGGCCCTCGAAGGTCTGAGCAACGCGGACCTCGGCCGCGACTGGCTCCCCGGCCATCCCGAGCGGGGGACGCTCGGGCAGACCATCGCCGGCAACACGTCAGAGCACTACGACGAGCACATCTGGGTGTTCGAGACACTGGCCGCTCGCTAGGCCATGGATCGAGACGAGATCCTCAACCGCATCCGGTCCGAACGGGCTCGTCTGGACGAGGTCCTCTCGCGCATCCCAGACGAACGCCTGCTCCATCGGGTCGACGCGACCACGTGGACGGGCAAGGATCAGCTGGCCCACCTCACCGCGTGGCATCGCGTCACGCTGAGCCGCATCGCCGGCAACCTTCCGAGCGATGAGGAGATGGACGAGACCATTGACGACATCAACGAGCGCTTCTTCGAACGCGACCGCGAGACGCCGCTCGAGGAAGTTCGGTTCGGGTTCGCCTCGACGTTCGACCGCCTCGTCGGGGCGGTCGAGAGCATGAGCGACGCCGACCTCGCGCGCGAATGCGACCCGAGGGACCCCGAGCACAGGACGTTCTCCCAGGAGATCGCGGCCGACACATTCGAGCACTACCTCGAGCACCTTCCCGCGTTCGAGGTCCTGGCGGAGGGATAGGTTCCCGGCGGACGCGCGACGATCTCAAGCCGCAGCAGCCCTCGCGCGCTCCAGCGCCGTCTGCAGGTCTTCCGGAAGTGGTTCCTCGATCTCGATACGCGTGCCTGTCGTGGGATGTGTGAACGACAGCCGCCACGCGTGGAGGAACGGCCGAAGAAGACCGAGCCGCTTCGCGGGGTCGCCACCTCCGCCGTACGACCGATCGCCCAGGATGGGATGCCCGATCGACGAGAGGTGTACGCGGATCTGATGGGTGCGCCCGGTGAGGGGCGTGGCCTCCAGGAACGTCGAGCTCACGAACCGCTCCCGGACCACGAACGCGGTCTCCGCCTCCTTCCCTCCGTCCTGACGCACGATCACGCGGGCCCCGCGGCGGCCCAGGGGCGCGTCCACGGCGAACCGGTCGTGCTCCACGTTCCCCCGCACGAGCGCGAGGTACCGGCGTTCGATCTGGTGACGAGACAGCATCGACGCGAGCAGCTCGTGCGCCTCGTCATCCTTGGCGATCACGAGCAACCCCGAGGTCCCGGCGTCGAGACGATGCACGATGCCCCGCCGCTCCGGTCCGGCCACCGATGAGAGCGCAACGTCCATCCCGAGGAGCCGGTTGACGAGCGTCCCGCTCCGGCGGGCTGCTGTCGGGTGCGTCACCAGCCCCGCCGGCTTCGCCACCACCAGGAGCCGGTCGTCCTCGTACCGGACGGGAACGGCCCCGTCCTCGGCCGGGACTTCCTGGAGCCCCTCGAGCTCGATCTCAACCCGCTCCCCGCCGGTCAGCCCGAACGACTTGGGCCTGGTCCGGCCGTCCACCAGGACGCGGCCGGCCGCGATCGCCCGCTGGACGTCCGCGCGGGGCAGGGACAGCCGATCGGCCACCACCCGGTCCAGCCGTCCCGCGACGGCCGTGAACCCCGGCATCAGGCGCGGTGCCTGAGCCCGCCCAGCAGGATCAGCCCCGCCCCGATCACGATGGCGGAGTCGGCCACGTTGAACACAGGCCATCCGGTGATGTGGATGAAGTCCACGACCCGGCCGTCGAACCCGCTCCCTCGGATGAACCGGTCGGTGAGGTTCCCGAGCGCGCCCCCCAGGACCAGGCCCATCCCGACGGCGATCATCGGACGGGACACCCCGAAGGACGCGACGACGATGGCGATGCACACCACCGAGGTGGCGGCCAGGAACAGGTACGGGGCGCTCCCGAACAACCCGAAGGCTCCGCCCGGGTTGGTCGTGTACGTCAGTTCCAGAACGCTGGGGATGAGCTTCACCGAGCCGGCCGGGAGCAGGAGGTGTTCGGCGAGTGCCTTGGTCAGTCGATCGAGCAGGAACGCACCGGCTGCCGTCGCGAACACCAGCGACGTGAGCCGGAGCCGGCTGGCGCGGATCACCGCCTGGACTCGGCCTGCTTGTCCTTGATGCAGAGGTTCGCGTAGGGCAGCGCCTTCAGACGCGCCTTCTCGATGGGCTTCCCGCATCGCTCGCAGATTCCGTAGGTCCCGTTCTCCATCCGCTCGAGGGCCTTCTCGATCTTGTCGAGCAGGTCGCGGATGTTGTTCTCGAGGGAGAGATCCCGCTCACGCTCGAAGGTGGCCGTGCCCGAGTCCGCGTACTCCTCGTCGAACGCGACTTCGCCCGAGATGTCCGACTGCGGCGTGGAGAAGGTCGACTCCTCGAGCTCGGTGAGCTGGGCCTTCAACTCGGCCTGCTCCTTGAGGAGGGCCTCACGTAGATCCTCGAGCTCCTTCGACGAGAACGCGGTCTTGGCGGCCATGGACGTGGGACCGTAGCACCCCCAAGCCCGGGTGCCAACGACATCGTCACGTCCGAGCGGGTGAGGGGAGAACCGCCAATCTGGCGGCCAACTCGACCCCGGAGAGTCCCTCGATGTCGAACACCTTCGTCCTCGAGCGAGCGCCCGTGCGAAGCGTCACGGCGGACCCGGGGACACCGAGCGCGTCGGCCAGGAGGCGTCGGGCCTCCTCCGTGGCCCGCCCTCCCTCGGCCGGGGACCGGACCCGTAGCATCACGCCGTCGTCGCGGCGCTCGGCTGCGGTCCGCTGCGATCTCGGGACGACCCGGACGGTCACGGTGGCCACGTCGTATAGCATGAGCTTCTTCCTGATTGGGGAGGGAACACCCTCCCCAACCCCCACCCCGGAGGTCAGTCGGGGCAGGGCGTCGTCGTCACAGGGGTGTTGAGTGGGACGCTTCCAACCGGTCGACCCCAAAGTGGACTTCCCCGCGCTCGAGCAGCGGATCCTCGAGTGGTGGCGGGAGGCTCGCGTCTTCGAGCAGAGTCTGAAGCTCCGCGAGGGCTCCCCTCGATGGGTCTTCTACGAGGGACCGCCCACCGCGAACGGCAAGCCCGGGATCCACCACGTCGAGGCGCGGACGTACAAGGACGTCTACCCCCGGTACCGGACGATGACGGGGCACTACGTCCCGAGGAAGGGCGGGTGGGACTGCCACGGCCTCCCGGTGGAGCTCGAGGTCGAGAAGGAGATCGGGTCCAAGACCAAACGCGACATCGAGGAGTTCGGCATCGCCGAGTTCAATCGTCGGTGCCGCGAGTCCGTCACCCGCTACGTCGACGACTGGGCTCGGATGACGGAACGCATCGGGTTCTGGGTCGACCTCTCGGACGCCTACTGGACCATGAACACGGAGTACGTCGAGAGCGTGTGGTGGTCGCTGAAGACGCTGTTCCAGCAGGACCTTCTGTTCCAGGACCACAAGACCGTGGCGTACTGCCCCCGGTGCGGGACGCCACTGTCGGACGCCGAGGTCGCGATGGGCTACGCACAGGTCTCGGACCCCAGCGTGTACGTGAAGTTCCGGGTCCGCGAGCCGTCCACGCCGGCGCTGGAGGCCAGC
>JBKOXF010000103.1:0-18163 GCA_046724795.1 Actinomycetota bacterium
GGAACGAACGTCCACATCGCGAGGTTGGGTGCGGCCAGTGCCGTGTGCGCCAAGCCGTCCGCGCCCTTCAACCCGCCACCCGCCGTGGCGTCGAGATAGGCGCGCGTCGCCTGCGGCTTCACCGCCGCGACCACGATCAGCCCGACGAAGGCCAGCACGAGCCCGGCCGCGAACGTGCGCGTTCCGATGGCGATGGCCTCTTCGAACCGGCCCTTGGCGCCGACGGAGGCTCCGCCGAGCGCCCCCGCCGCAGCGGCGATCGTCAGCGGCCATCCAAGCGCCTGGACGTGGGTGACGGAGAGCGTCAGGGTCGCCGTCCCCCGAAGCTCGGCGATCCTGGGAAGCGCGAGGCTGAACCCGGCGAGGAACGACCCGAGCAGTGCGAGCAGTGCGTATGCCGGGCCGGCGGCGAGCCCGCACAACGCCGCGGCCCCGCCGGTTCGTCCGGCGTCGATGGCGGCCCGCCGCCCGGTCAGGTACAGCAACGCTCCGGCCCCGAACGTCACGAGCAGGAGCGCCACGTGCAGCTCGTAGGTCACCGAGAATCCCCGGCCGAGCAGCCGATGCAGTTCGGGGATCCGGCCCGAAACCGACACTCGGATGCCGACATGATGAAACCCGAAGACGTACAACAGTCCCGTCCGCGCGACGTCGGACTTCGGAAGGGACACGGCGAACGACTGGACGAAGGCAAGGGCCTCGCCGACCACCACGACGAGCGCGAAGATCCCGGCCGATCGCAGGCTCGCTCGGACCCACCAGGTCCGACGGAGGCTCACGACAACGTGGCGTCGACCAGCTCTGCGACCTCGGTCGGGGTCCGTCCCACCTTCACGCCGACCTTCTCGAACGCCTCGGCCTTGGCCTGCGCCGTGCCCTTCGAGCCCGTGATGATGGCCCCGGCGTGGCCCATGCGCTTGCCGGGCGGCGCGGTGAACCCGGCAACGTAGGCCACCACCGGCGTGGACAGCCGTTCAGCGATGAACGCCGCGGCCTTCTCCTCGTCGTCCCCGCCGATCTCGCCGATGAGCACGACGGCGTCGGTGTCAGGGTCGGCGTCGAACCGGTCGAGGGCGTCGATGAACCCGAGGCCGTGCACCGGATCGCCCCCGATCCCGACGCACGTGGTCTGGCCGATGCCTCGCGTCGTCATCTCGTGCACGATCTGGTACGTCAGCGTGCCGCTTCGCGACACGAGCCCCACTCGTCCTGGGATGCAGATCTCGCCGGGGATGATCCCAACGTTCGCCTTCCCCGGTGAGATGAGGCCCGGACAGTTCGGGCCGATCAACAGGGAGTCCGATCCCCGGAGATAGCTCGCCACCGGCGCCATGTCGTGCACCGGGATGCCTTCGGTGATGCACACGACGAGCGCGATCCCGGCCTCCGCCGCCTCGTAGATGGAGTCTGCCGCGAAGCGAGCCGGGACGAAGATCAATGCGGTGTTCGCGTCGGTCTCCCTGACCGCCTCGACGACGGTGTCGAACACGGGGATGCCCTCGACGTCCTGGCCGCCCTTGCCCGGGGTCACGCCGGCGACGACGTTCGTCCCGTAGTCGCGGTTGCGGAGCCCGTGGAACCTGCCCTGGGACCCGGTGAGCCCGGTCACGACGACGCGGGTGGAGTCGTCGATCAGGATCGACATGGCTCAGGCGGCTTCCTTCGAGAGCTCCGCGGCCTTCTGCGCGCCTTCCCACATGGTCTGCGCGGCGACGATGCCTTGGATGTTCGCGTCGGCGAGGATTCGCCGGCCCTCCTCGGCGTTCGTGCCCTCGAGGCGAACCACGATCGGAACCTTCGCCTCGATCTGGCCGAGGGCCTGCACGATGCCGCGCGCCACCTCGTCGCACCGCGTGATGCCGCCGAAGATGTTGATGAACACGCTACGGACGGCGGGGTCGGAGAGGATCACCTCGAGCGCGGTCGCGATGACCTCCGCGTTGGAACCACCGCCGGCGTCGAGGAAGTTCGCCGGCGTCCCGCCGGCCAGCGCCACGACGTCGAGCGTCGACATCACGAGGCCGGCCCCGTTGCCGAGGATCCCGACCGAGCCGTCGAGCTTCACGTACTGGAGGTCCTTGTCCTTCGCCTTCGCCTCGGTGGGGTCGATGGGGAACTCCTTGCGCAGCTCGGCGATCTCGGGCCGGCGATACAGCGCGCTGTCGTCGACGGTGACCTTCGAGTCGAGGGCGACGACACGGCCGTCGTCGAGCTGCGCGAGCGGGTTGATCTCGACGAGCGTGGCGTCCTCCGACGTGAGCACGTCGTACATCTGGCGCAGGATCTCGCCGGCCGGATCGCGCGCCGACTCCGGCAGCGTGCCGGTGAGCCATCGTAGGTGGTAGGCGTGCACGCCGAGCATCGGATCGATGTGGGTCCGGCGGATGGCGTCGGGGCGCTCCGCGGCGAGCTGCTCGATGTCGACGCCGCCCTCGGTCGTCATCAGTGCCAGGAACTTCCCGACACCGCGGTCGAGCGTGATGGAGCAGTAGAACTCGCTGGCGACATCGACGAGCTCCTCGCAGAGGACGCGCGTGACGGGCATGTCCTTGAAGCCGCCGCGGAGCATGCGCTCCGCGGCGGCTGCGGCCTCGTCCGGCGTCTTCGCCACGACGATCCCGCCGCCCTTCCCGCGGCCGCCGATCTGGACCTGGACCTTGACCACGGCGCCGCCGCCGAGCTCCTCGGCGGCGGCGCGCGCCTCCTCCGCCGACCGCGCGACGATGCCGCGCGGCGTCGGGATCCCGTGCGCGCGGAACAGCTCCTTGCCCTGGTGTTCGTACAGATCCACTAGGTGGCGGCCTTCTCGCCCAACCGCTCGCGTAACCAGGCAACGATGTCGGTGGTCGGCGCGCCCGGCGTGAAGATCTTCTCGATCCCCTCCCCGGCGAGCTTCGGGATGTCCTCCTTCGGGATGATCCCGCCGCCGAACACCAGCACGTCGCCCGCGCCCTGCTCGCGAAGCAGGTGCACCACCTTGGGGAACAGCGTCATGTGCGCACCGGAGTGGCAAGACAGCCCGACGGCGTCGGCGTCCTCCTGGATCGCGGTCTCCGCGATCTGCTCGGGCGTCTGGTGCAGGCCTGTGTAGATCACTTCGAACCCGGCGTCGCGCAGCGCGCGGGCCACGACCTTCGCGCCGCGATCGTGCCCGTCGAGGCCGGGCTTCGCCACGATGATCCGGTATTTCTCGGCCACGACGCGCAGGATACCGAAGCGAGCCGATTCCTATACTTGCGGTCGATGCCCAAGCGTCCCCGGTTCCGCCCGCCCGGACTGAAGCCGACCACGAGGGTCGGCCACCTCGGTCCGTACCGTGGCCGACTGGGCCTGGGATGGGTGATCGCGCCGATCGTGGCTGGACTGATCATCGTCCTGGCCGGCTGGCTGCTGGTGTTCAGGTAGTCACGAGACGGGCGGGCGGCGATCCCGCCACGGCCGAGCTTCCTCCAGCTGCGCCGCCAGCCGAAACAGCGTCGCCTCCGCGCCCGGTCGCCCCACCACCTGCACGCCCACCGGCAATCCGAGCTCGTCCCAGACCAGCGGCACCGACATCGCCGGCTGGCCGGTCGAGTTCCACATCGCCGTGAACGGCGCGAACGTCCCCGCCATGAAGAACTCGTTGAGCGGCTCCTCCGGGCTGTCGAACCGCCCGATCGGCGTGGGCGGCGTCGCCACGGCTGGGGTAACCAGACAGTCGTAGTGGTCGAAGGACCGCACCACCGGCAGGAGCGCCGAGTGGAGTCGAGCCCACGTCGACAGGAACTCCGCCGCCGGCACCTGCCGGCCCCGTTCGATCATCACTCGGTTGAGCGGTTCGACCTTGTCCAGGTCCGGTTCCGGGTCGCGCGTCGCGACACCGACGCACCACAGGGCGAAGAACCCGTGCATGATCGCCTCGGTGTACGGCGGCGTCTCCTCGACGACCTCGTGCCCGAGTTCCTCGAGGAGGCGAGCGGCGTCGTGGACGGCCTCGACGTTGCCGGGCGCGACCTCCACGTCGAGAGCCGAACTCGTGGTGACCGCGATCCGCAGCTTCGCGGGATCAGCGCCGACCTCCTGCGTGAACGGCCGCTCCGACGGGCCGATCCACCACGCGTCCCCCAGCCGGGGCCCCGAGATCACGTCGAGCATCGCGGCGGCGTCGGCGACCGTTCGCGTGATCGGCCCGTTCGTCGACAGCGAGCTGGCCGGTCTCGACGGACCCGACACACGGCCGCGGCTGGCCTTGATCCCGAACACCCCGCAGCAGGACGACGGGATGCGGATCGAGCCGCCACCGTCGCTCCCCTGCGAGATCGGGCACAGGCCGGCGGCGAGCGCGGCCGCCGCGCCGCCGGAGGAACCGCCGGGCGTCCGTTCCAGGTCCCACGGGTTGCGAGTGGGACCGTAAGCGTCCGGCTCGGTCCAGGGGCCGTTGCCGAACTCCGGCGTGTTGGTCTTGCCGAGCACGACGAACCCGGCTCGACGAAGCGCCGTGACCACGTCGTCGTCCGCGTCGGGGATGCGATCGGCGAACGCCGCACTCCCCTGGGTCGTACGGATCCCCCCGGTGTCGTTGAGGTCCTTGATCGAGATGGGCACGCCCAGGAACGGCGGGGCGTGCTCGTCTCCGACGCGGATCTCCGCCTCGCGAGCCTCCTCGACGGCGCGCTCGATCGAGAGCGTGAGGTACGCGTTGAGCTCCGGGTTCAGCTTCTCGATGCGACCCGCGTAGAGCTCGACCAGCTCCACCGGCGAGACCTGTTTGGTTCGAACAAGCTCCGCCTGCTCCAACGCGGACGCGAACGCCAGCTCCATTTCGCTCATGGCGCGGCGGAGCCTATTCCTCCTAGGATCGAAGCGTGCGGTGGGCGGAGTTCGCGGAGGCCAGTCCGGAGTTGACGACGATCGCCGAGGATCGGCTGCTCGGGCCGGGCGTTGCGCTACTCGGCACCCTGCGGCGCGACGGCTCGCCACGGATCTGCCCGTGCGAGGTCTTCATCGTCGACGGCGACCTCATGCTCGGCATGATGTGGAACTCGATGAAGGCTCGCGACCTCCTGCGCGATCCGCGGATCGTCGTGCATAGCGCGGTGACGAACCGCGATGGCAAAGAAGGTGACGTGAAACTCTACGGCCGCGCGGTCGACGTGCCCGAGCAAGAACGGCGAACGGCGTACGCCGACCACCTGGAGGAGAAGATCGACTGGCGGCCCACGGAGCCGTTCCACCTGTTCGCGCTCGACGCCGAACGCGCCGGCTACACGGCGTTCGGAGATGATCCGCACGCCCTGGCTTGGGATCCGGAGCGTGGCCTCCGCCGCCTCCCGATCGAAGGAGGGTCTTAAACCTTCTTGAGGGGGGCGTAGCCGAGGATCAGGCGCTTCTCGCCGACGTCCTCGAACATGATCGTGACCTCGGCATCGGCGCCCCGGCCCTTCAGCGCCACCACCACCCCTTCACCGAACCGGTCGTGCCGGACGGAGTCCCCCGGCGCCACATCGGCCACCTGCTTGGTCTGTCCCGTCCGCCGCTCTACCCGTTCGGACTCCTTGATCTTCAACAGATCGGCAGGGATCTCCGAGAGGAACCGAGACGGCGGGTTGTACGACGTCGATCCGAACAGCGAACGGCTCCACGCGTGCGTCAGGTACAGGCGTTCCTGGGCGCGTGTGATCCCGACGTACGCGAGCCGGCGCTCCTCCTCGAGCTCGCCGCCATCGCCCATCGACCGGAAGTGCGGGAACACCCCGTCCTCCATCCCCACGATGAACACCACGGGGAACTCGAGCCCCTTCGCGTTGTGCAGCGTCATGAGCGTGACCGTCGATGCTTCCTCGTCGTACTCGTCCTGCTCCGTGACGAGCGCGATCTGCTCGAGGAAGTCGGCCAGGCCGCCCTCGGGGTTGCGCGCCTCGAACTCCGCTGCCACTCCCACCAGCTCTCGGAGGTTCTCGACACGGCCCTCGGCCTCCACCGTCCGCTCGGCCTCGAGCTCCGCGAGGTAGCCGGTCTCCTCGCTCGCGGCCTCGACCATCCGGGACGGCCCCCGCCCCTCCGAGAGATGCGCCGCCAGCGAGTCCATCACGCCGACGAACCCCGCGACGGCCCCCTTGGCCCTCGTCCCCAGCACGTCGATCTCGTCCGCGCGCCGGCACGCCTGGAGGAACGTCACGCCCTCGCCGAGCGCGAACCCCTCCAGCGAGGCCACCGTCGCGTCGCCGATCCCCCGCTTGGGCGAATTGATCACCCGTCGAGCCGAGATGAGGTCCTGGGGATTCACCAGGAGGCGCAGGTAGGCCAGGATGTCCTTGATCTCCTTGCGCTCGTAGAACCGGACGCCGCCCACCACGCGATACGGCAGCCCCACCTGCATGAACACGTCCTCCAGCACGCGGCTCTGCGCGTTGGTCCGGTAGAACACGGCGATGTCCCCGTACCGGTGGCCCTCCGCCTCCACCAACCGGTCGATCTCCTGCGCCACGAACCCCGACTCCTCGTGCTCGTTGTCGGCGCGGTACCGCACCGCCAGCTCGCCGTGTGGCCCGGCCGTCCACAGCGATTTCGGCTTGCGTTGCACGTTGTGCTCGATGAGTGCGTTCGCCACCGCCAGGATGTTCTGCGTGGAGCGGTAGTTCTGCTCCATCAGGAACACGGCCGCGTCGGGATAGTCGCGCTCGAAGTCCAGGAGGTTCTGGATCGTGGCGCCGCGCCAGGAATACACGCCTTGGTCGGCGTCGCCCACGACGCACAGGTTGCGGTGCTTCGCCGCCAGCATGTTCACCAGGTGGTACTGGGCCCGGTTCGTGTCCTGGTACTCGTCGATCAGGATGTACCGGAACCGCTCTTGATAGTGCTCGAGCACTTCGGGGTGCTCGCGGAACAGCCGCGCCGTCTCCGTGATGAGGTCGTCGAAGTCCACGGCCCCGGCCGCGCGGAGGCGCCGGTCGTACTCGGCGTAGACCTCGGCCACGGTTCGTTCGTAGAAGTTCCCCGCGTCCTGCATGGCCTGGGACGGACCGATGAGATGGTCCTTGGCCTTGCCGATCGACGCGGCCATGGCGCGCGGCGGGAACCGCTTGGGGTCGAGGTTGAGGTCCCGCAGGACCATGGTCAGGAGTCGCTGCGTGTCTCCCTCGTCGTAGATCGAGAACGAGGACGGCAGGCCAAGGTGGTTGTGCTCGCGCCGCAGGATCCTGGCGCAGGTCGAGTGGAACGTGAGGATCCACATCCCCTTGGCAACCCGGGTCCCCATGAGCTCCTCCACCCGGTCGGCCATCTCCCGGGCTGCCTTGTTCGTGAAGGTGATGGCGAGGATCGAGCCCGGCGACTGGTTGCGCTCCCGGATCAGGTACGCGATGCGGTGGGTCAGCGCTCGCGTCTTGCCCGAACCGGCTCCGGCCACAATGAGCACCGGCCCGTCCGTGTGCAGCACGGCCTCTCGCTGGACGGGGTTCAGCGATTCGAGGAGCGGGGAAGTGGCTCCAGCTTCAGTCTCGGTCGCCACGCCCTCAGTCTACGGGTCGCCTCCGATTCGCCTGCGAGACCCCGCCGCGTTTGCTGTTTTCGCTGAGCAACGCCGCTCGGGTCACACTGCGTCCAGACGCCATGACCAGGTCCTGAGGGGATCGGCCCCGAGTGCGCAGCCCCGTCCGCCAACATTAATTCTGAGGCTGCGAATCGTGACGATTCACCCACCCGGCGACGTTTGGCACGAGTCGGGTTGACACCCATCCTGAAAGTTTCTTAAGGTTCTGGCCCGGCTGCATATGGCAGCCGTTTCTTTATTCCCATGACAAATCCCATCAGACCTCGCGCGGTTCCGTTCGCCCGGGTGGCGGCGATCCTGTTGCTGGCGATAGTCGTCCTTCTGACCACAGCCGGCACGGCCGTCGCCCAACGGCGGCCCCGCGCCGAACGAGTGAGGGCGGTGCTCCGGGCCGCCCGGAACGCGATCGGAACCCGCTACAGCTACGGCGGCCAAAGCATCCCCACAGGGTTCGACTGCTCCGGCCTGACCAGGTGGGCCTGGAGCAAGGGCGGCCACTGGCTCCCTCACAACTCCCGGCAGCAGTACCGCGCCCTCCGCCAACATCCCGGCCGGAGGCATCTCCGGCCCGGCGATCTCCTGTTCTTCTACCGCCCCATCAGTCACGTCGCGATCTATATGGGGAGGGGCTACATGATCGAGGCCCCGCACCCGGGCGCACGCGTTCGGCGCGTCCACGTGTATTGGCAGTCCTACTCGGGAGCCGGCCGCCCGGCCTGAGCCCACACCACACCCGATGCCCACGCCCTCACTCAGACGTCAGCGCCTGCTCGCCCGCCTGCTCATCGCGGGCGGGCTCGTCGCCGTGTCGCTCGGCGCGGGTCCGGTGCTCCGATCGGCCGCGGTGCCGCGGGGGCTGGAAGCCCCCGCGAGCGCGCCCTCCGTCGAGGACCGGGCGGTCGTGGCACCTCCGCGCCCGAATCCCGTGAGCGTGAGCGAGATGCGCGAGCGGGCCCGCGAACGGAAGATCCGCGCGGTCCTGCGTGCCGCTCGTGAGGCCATCGGAACGCCCTACGTGTACGGCGGCGAGCGACTGCATCACGGGTTCGACTGTTCGGGCCTCGTGCAATGGGCCTGGCGCCACGCCGGGGTCAGCCTCCCTCGCACCTCGTACACCCAGCGGGACGCTGTCCCACATGTCGGCCGGCACCACCTGCAGCCCGGCGATCTGCTGTTCTTCTATCACCCGATCAGCCACGTGGCCATCTACGTCGGCCACGGCCGGATGATCGAAGCCCCGCACACGGGACTCAGAGTCAGGACGATCCCCGTGTACTGGCAAAACCTAGTGGGAGCGGGGAGACCGAACATCGTCGTGCACGTTCATCGTCGCGCCGATCGGCGCGCCGCACCTGCCTTGCCCGACCACCGGTTGCGAGTGGGCTGAACTACTCCCACTCGATGGTGGCGGGCGGCTTCGAGCTGACGTCGTAGACGACGCGGTTCACGCCCGGGACCTCGGCGACGATGCGCCCGGCGATGCGGTCGAGCACCTCGTACGGGAGGCGCGCCCAATCCGCCGTCATGGCGTCCTCGCTCGTCACCGCGCGCAGGACGATGGGCTGCTGGTAGGTCCTACCGTCGCCCATCACGCCGACGCTCCGCACGCCGGCCAGGAGCGCGGCATAGTACTGCCACAGCTGCCGATCGAGCCCGGCGCGTCGGATCTCCTCCCGCAGGATCGCGTCGGCCGCCCGCACCAGCTCCAGGCGCTCCGCGGTGACCTCGCCAACGATCCGCACGGCGAGCCCCGGCCCGGGGAAGGGCTGGCGCCACACGATCTCCTCCGGGAGCCCGAGCTCCTCGCCGACCCTGCGGACCTCGTCCTTGAACAGGTCGCGCAGCGGTTCCACGAGCTCGAAGTCCATGTCTTCGGGGAGTCCGCCCACGTTGTGGTGGGACTTGATCTTCGCCGCCGTCCGCGACCCGCTCTCGATGACGTCGGGGTAGAGCGTTCCCTGCACGAGGAACCGCGCGCCCCGATGATCTCGGGCCGTCTCCTCGAACACCCGGATGAACTCCTCGCCGATGATCCGACGCTTCCGCTCGGGGTCCTCCACGCCGGCGAGCTTGCCAAGGAACCGGTCGGCTGCCTTCACGTGGACCAGCGGCACGTGGAAATGTCGGACGAACGTGTCCTCGACCTGTTCGGGCTCGCCCTCCCGGAGCAGCCCCGTATCCACGAACACGCAGGTCAGCTTGTCACCGACGGCCTTATACACGAGGAGCGCGGCCACGGCGGAATCGACGCCACCCGAGAGAGCGCACAGGACCTCGGCCTCGTCCACCTGCTCGCGGATGCGCTGCACGCTCCGCTCGATGACGTTGGCAGGCGTCCAGTCCGGCAGCAGCCCGCACCCGTCGTACAGGAACCGCTTCATGACATCGAGGCCGCGGGTGGTGTGCGCTACCTCCGGATGGAACTGCACCGCGAACAATCCCCGCTGGGGGTCCTCCATCGCCGCGACCGGCGAGCCGTTCGTCCGGCCGGTCGCCCGGAACCCGCGCGGGGCACGGACGACGGAGTCGCCGTGCGACATCCAGACCGTCTCGGTCTCCGCGAGATCGGCCAGCAGCACCCCCGGCTCCGTCATGGTGAACTCGGTGCGTCCGTACTCTCGGCCCCCGGTGGCCTTCACTTCGCCGCCCAGCGCCTGGGCCATGAGCTGCTGCCCGTAGCAGATCCCGAGGACCGGCATGCCGGCCTCGAACACACCGGGATCGATCCCCGGCGCGCCCTCCTCGTAGACCGACGCCGGACCGCCGGACAGCACCAGCCCAACCGGCCGCTTCGCCAAGATCTCCTGCACGCTCGCGTCGAACGGCACGATCTCGGAGTACACGTGGCACTCACGGATCCGCCGGGCGATCAGCTGCGCGTACTGCGCCCCGAAGTCGAGAACGACGACCGGGCGGGCGTCCGAGCTCACGCCATCCCCACGCCCTGGGCCCGCTGGTAGCTCTTGCCCTCCGTCTTGATCGACGGCGCGACCACGAGCTCGGCCTTCTGGAACTCACGGATGTTCGCGTAGCCCGTCGTGGCCATGGACATCCGAAGGCCGCCGAACAGGTTCAGCGTGCCGTCGTTCTCGTGCGCCGGGCCCACCAGGATCTCCTCGAGCGAGCCGGCCTGCTTCGTGGCTACACGCGCACCGCGCGGGAGCGTCGGATGGAACGTCGCCATCCCCCAGTGGTAGCCGCGGCCGGGCGCCTCGTAGGCGCGTGTGAGCGGCGACCCGATCATCACGGCGTCCGCCCCGCACGCGATGGCTTTCGCGATGTCGCCGCCGGTTCGCATGCCGCCGTCCGCGATCACGTGGCAGTACCGGCCGGTCTCCCGTTGGTGCTCGGCCCGGGCCGCCGCCGCGTCCGCGATCGCGGTGGCCTGGGGCACGCCGACGCCGATCACGCCGCGGGTGGTGCAGGCGTGGCCGGGTCCGACACCTACGAGCACGCCGACCGCGCCCGTTCGCATGAGGTGCAGGGCCGTGGAATACGAGGCGCACCCGCCCACGATGACCGGGATGTCGAAGCCGGCGATGAACTCCTTCAGATTGAGCGGCTCGGTCCGGGTCGAGACGTGCTCTGCCGAGACCACCGTCCCCTGGATCACGAAGATGTCGAGCTCCGCGTCCAGGATGAGCTTCGTGTACCGCTCGGTCCGCTGCGGCGTGAGTGACGCCGCGGCCACCGCGCCGCCCTCCTTGATCTCCCGGATCCGTTGGACGATGAGCTCCTCCTTGATGGGCTCCTGGTAGATCTCCTGCATCCGCCGGGTGGCCTTGTCGTCCGAAAGAGCAGAGATCTCGTCCAGGATCGGCTCCGGATCCTCGTATCGCGTGAACACGCCCTCGAGGTTGAAGACGGCCAGCCCCCCCAGACGCCCGATCTCGACGGCCGTCGCCGGGGAGACCGCAGCGTCCATGGCCGAAGCCGCGAGGGGGAGCTCGAACCGGAACGCGTCGATCTCCCATGAGATGTCCACGTCGTCGGGGTCCCGGGTGCGCCTGGAGGGCACGATGGCCACCTCGTCGAACCCGTACGCTCGCCTCGCCACCTTCCCGATGCCAATCTCGATCTCCACGGAACCCTCCCTGCTACCTGCGCGGATACAAGAAAGCGCCCGCCCGGGGGAAGGGCAGGCGCCGTATGAGGACCATGCTCTACGTTATCAAGTGAGCGCGCGAGGGTGAAGCGTATCGACCTCCGTCGTCACGGGCCGCCCGACGAAGCGGCCGAGACGGCGCCCCGCGGCCCTGAGACGCTCGATCCGCCTCCGGTCGAGTCGCTCGAACGTATGGAACTCTAGGCGGATGGAACGGGCCTCGGTGATCCGTCGCCACCACCCGATGACACGTCCGTCGAAGAGGATCACTCCGTTGGGCAGGGTCCGGTCCTTCCATGCCGCAAGCGTCTGTTTCGCTCGGGGGTCGCCGAAGTACCGCGAGTTCCGATAGCCCACCACGAGCTCGTCGTACGGCGGCAGCAGATGCACGCCGCGGACTGCGGGTGCCCGAGAGGGCTCCCCGGCGTCCATCCACAGCTCCACGCTGTCGACGGTCTCGCTCCGCACCTCGTCGTCGAGCGCGTCCAGGGCGCGGCGAATGTCGGTGGCCCGGAGGCTGGCCCACCATCCCAGGTCCTGCACGGCGGCCGGACCATGGCTGGTCAGGTACCGCCGGGTGAGTTCGATGAGCGCGGCGTCGCGGTCGAACCGCTTGCGCTCAGACGGAACGCGCTCGTCGAGGAGACCGTAGGTGTGCTGCGCGCCGCGCAGGCCAGCACTGCAGATGACCGCCTCGAGCTCGCAGTGCATCAGCAGGTACGGCAGACGCTGCCCATCAGGGTCGATCCGGGCGCCCTTGAGAACCGCGCCCACTTCTTCACGAGTCATCGAACCGCCCTTCAGGGCCGACGAGATCACGCGCTCGGATCGGGCCAGCACCTTCGGATCGAGACGAAGCTCCCTGAGCCTGCGCTGGCTCCCCCGCTGCACGATGGGGCCGGTCAGCGCGAGCAGCCATCTGATGTCGTCGCGGGCCACCAGGTGCCACGTCGGGCGAAGCACGTGGGTTCGGACCATCGCGCCCGCCGCCAGCGCCTCGTCGATCGCCTCGTCCGTGAGGCCGGGCACTCGTTGTGCGAGCGACCACTTCGTAGGCACGTAGTCCTGGGCCTGGATCGCGCCGTGCCAACGGACGATCTCCTCGACCGTGGCGAACGAGGATCGCACCAGCCCGGTGTTGCGGATCCTGCGACGAGCGATCTCCCCCGCTTCCATGGCTTGCCCTCGTCGGGTGGGGAATCCGGACGAGGCTAGCGGCCCTCGTCGACGTGGCCTTCGTCGGTCAGGCGCAGGTCCGTGAGCCCCGAGTGCAGGCGCTTCCCTTCCACGAGGAGCGTGGGATCCTCGAGGTAGCCGAGCTCGGCCAGCTTCTGCAAGACGTTCCGGAGCGAGTCGATGGGCTCCTCGACCATGGTGTCGAGGACCAGTTCCGGGTTCTCCGGCGCCTCGTACGGGTCGTCCACGCCCGTGAAGCCCGTGATCTCGCCGGCCAGGGCCTTCTTGTAGAGGCCCTTCGGATCGCGGTGCTCCGCCAGCTCCTCGACGGTCGCGTAGACGTACACCTCGACGAAGTCGCCGATCAGCTCGCGGACCTCGTCGCGGATGGCCTTGTACGGCGAGATGGGGCAGCAGATCGTGGCTACCCCGTTGCGCGTGAGAAGTTCGGCGACGAACCCGATGCGGCGGATGTTCGTGTCGCGGTCCTCCTTCGAGAACCCCAGGCCTTTCGACAGGTTCTGCCGGACCACGTCGCCGTCGAGGATCTCCGTCTTCAGCCCCCGAGCCGTCAGCTCGTGGTACAGCATCTCGGCGACCGTGGATTTGCCGGCACCCGACAGGCCCGTGAACCAAACGGTGAATCCCTTCTGCTCGGGGTGGTGCGTCACGAGAGGAAGCTCCTTCCAGCAGCGCCCTGCGGCGCGTCGAGTCCGTACAGCGACAGGATGGTGGGGCCCACGTCGACCAGCCGGAGCCCGTCGACGACGCCGCTGGGCTGGCCCGGCGCACCTGCCATGGCGAACACGCCCGTACGGTCGTGGTTCGCGCCGTCGGGCCCGGTGTCGTTCTCGTAGGTGAACACGCCGTTCACGGTCCCGGCTCCGATGGTGCCCACACTGCGCCATTCGAGATCACCGAAATACACGATGAGGTCGGGCGCCACGCCCCGGACTTCCGGGTACACCTCCTGCGGCTTGATGACCTTCGTCCCGAGGATCTCGCCCTCCGGTCCGGTCATCTTCTCCAGACGCTCGGAGAGCTCGTCCCTGGTTCGCTCGTAGTCTGCGGGCTCGACGATGCCCTGCGGCTCCCGCCCCTTCACGTTGAGGAACAACCGGCCGTAGTACCCGCCGTCACCCCACGCCGCCGTCTTCGCCCAGTCGATAGGAGCCTTCCCGATCGGCGTCAAGTCGGTGACCGGCTCCGAGAGAGTGAGGTACGCCTCGCGCGCGAGCCAGTCGTTGAAACACACACCGCCGGCCATGCGCCGCGCCCCGTGGTCCGACATGAGGATGACGATGCAGTCGTCGGGCAGCGCCTCCAACAACGAACCCACCTGGCCGTCCAGGAACCGGTAGTAGTCCTGGAATGCCGTTTCGAATCTGTTTCCCGGCTCATATAGGCGGTGTTTTGGATCGAACCGGTGCCAGAACACGTGCTGCAGCCGGTCCGGCCCCATCTCGACCAACATGAAGTAGTCCCACGGCTTGTTCTTCACCAGTCGGCGGGCCACCTTGAACCGTCGCTCGGTCATCGCGAACACCTGCTGCAACACGAACTCCTCGCCCTTCTCGCGGAAGTTCGGGATGTCGAAGATGTACGGCTCGCCGCCGAGCTCCTCCTGGACCTCTGCGGCGAGGTCGGCCGGGTGCGTATACGACTTGGCCGAGGGCGGCGTGAGGAAGCAGGAGATGCGCCACCCTTCGACAGGCTTCGGCGGATACCCCGGCGGCACGCCGATGAGCAGAGACTTCTTCCCGGCCGCGCCGAGCGCGTCCCACACAGCCGGCTCCTTGACGGCGTCCGACGTGGCGATGGACAGGCCCTCGTACGTCGTGTCCTTGCGGTTGCGGAACCCGTAGATGCCGAGCTGGCCGGGCGTCTTGCCAGTCATGGAGCAGGCCCACGCCGGGACCGTGATCGGCGGCGTGATGCTCTCGAGGTCTCCGCGCATCCCCCGCTCGAGCAGCGCGGTGATGTTGGGGATCTCGGCCGCCATGTCCCGGAACAGGAGTTGCGCGGGGACGGAATCCAGGCCGATCACCGCAACCCGAACGTCGTTCGCCATTCCCAACTTCCTCGTGGAGTCCTCGCACGAAAAGGAGCGTGGCCACACTCGGGCCCCGCTCCGGTCGCACGACATTCTACCCAGGCCCAGGCAGAGCAACCAACGCGTGCGACAATGCCCGGCCGTGGCCGGATTGCGAAGGACCTTGTACATCGGAGGGGCGCTCACAGCAGTGTTCGGCCTGGCGCTCGCCGTCGCGCCGCACTGGTCGATCGTGACCGTCGCCAACCAACCGCCCCATCCGGACTACGCCGGAGCCAGGGTGCTCGGGGTCGGGGCGTTCGCCTCAGCCATGCTCATGACGATGGTGGCGAACCACGTCGAGCAGAACTGGTGGTGGTCCTGGGCCTTCGTGGTCCAGGCCGGCGGCATCGCGCTGGTCGCGCTGACCCGGGCCATCGCCGGAGGAGCAACAGGAGCGTGGTGGGCCCTCGCCGCGGCGACCGCCCTGTACACCACGGGGCTGATCGCCGGCCTGGCCAAGACCGGGACCGAACGCACCCCCGTCTAGTCGGCTGGTCCCGTTTGGCAACGAAAACGACCAGGCGTAGGGTGGGTATGGTTCTGTTTCTCCCCGGGCGGAAAGGAGGTCAGGACCGAACCTCGTGCTCCCTCGAAGTCCTCCCAGACATCGGAGGTGGCCATGAACACCCTCCCGACCGCCGTGGGCGCTTTCCCCGACGAGATCTACCAAGCCCCGCAACGATGACTGTGCGGGCCTATCCCAATCTCATCCATTACAACCGCCTCGAGAAGGGAGGGCATTTCGCGGCGTGGAAACAGCCGGACCTCTTCACGAACGAGCTGCAAGCGGCATTCCGGTCATTCGCTGACCGCTGACGACGAGAAGGGGGGAACCGTGAACGACAGCATTCGACCCTTCCACTTCGAGGTTCCGGAGAAGCAGATCGACGACCTACGCCAGCGCATCACTGCGACGCGCTGGCCCTCCCAAGAGCTCGTCACGGACCGATCGCAAGGGGTCCAGCTGGCGACGCTGCAGGAACTCGCGCACTACTGGGCGACCGACTACGACTGGCGGAAGTGCGAGGCGAGACTGAACGCGCTGCCGCAGTTCACGACGGAGATCGACGGGGTGGGTATCCACTTCATTCATGTCAAGTCGCGGCACGAGAACGCGCTGCCGCTGATCATGACGCACGGGTGGCCCGGCTCAGTGATCGAGTTGCTCGAGGCCATCGACCCGCTCACCGACCCGACCGCGCACGGCGGGCGCGAGGACGACGCGTTCCAACTCGTGCTGCCATCCCTACCCGGGTACGGCTTCTCGGGGGAGCCGAGGGACCTCGGGTGGAACGTGGGGCGCATCGCGATGGCCTGGGCGGAGCTGATGAGCCGGCTGGGGTACACGCGCTACGTCGCCCAAGGGGGCGACGTGGGCGCCTCGGTCACCGACCAGATGGGTCGCCAAGCACCCGAAGGCCTGCTCGGCATCCACACAAACCTGCTCGTGACGACCCTGGGGGGCGCCCCCACGCCGGAGAACACCGACGAAGAGCGCGCCGCCCGTGCGGCGATCAACACATTCAGGCAGACCGGCTACGGCTACTTCCTGGAGCAGGCCACGAGACCCCAGACGATCGGGTACGCCTTGCTGGACTCACCCCTAGCCCTTGCGGCCTGGATGCTGGACCACGACACCGACGCTTACACCAAGATCTCGAGCGCCTTCGTCGAGGGGAAGCCCTCGGGCAACCTCACACGAGACCACATCCTCGACAACATCTCGTTGTACTGGCTGACCGGGACGGGCGCGTCGGCGGCGCGGTCGTACTGGGAGAACGGACGATTCGCAGCCCAGGCGGCAGCATCCGGCAAGGCTCCTCCCCCAGTAACGCTGCCGGTCGGCTTCACCACGTTCCCCGGCGAGATCTGGCAAAGCCCGCGGAGCTGGGTCGAGGCCGGGTACCCCAACGTCACCTACTTCAACAAGGCGGCCAAGGGCGGCCACTTCGCCGCCTGGGAGGAGCCACAGCTGTTCTCCGAGGAGCTCCGGGCCGCGTTCAGGTCGCTTCGCTGAGAGGGGGGACCCTCACGGAAGGAGGAGAAACGCCGGAGCAGTTCGCCCAAGGGGTCACCGACGTCGACGGATTCGCGTGAGCCTGTTCGGGCTGCACCAATCGGGCGGGAGGTTGGGCGACGAGGGCCGGCTGCCGTCCTTCGACGGCGCAACCGAGTGGCTGAACTCGCCTCCGTTGGCTCCCGCCGACCTCCGGGGAAAGGTGGTCGTCGTCGACTTCTGCACGTACACGTGCATCAACTGGCTCCGGCAGCTCCCATATGTTCGGGCGTGGTCGGAGAGATACGAGAAGCAGGGACTCGTCGTGATCGGCGTGCACACGCCGGAGTTCTCCTTCGAGCACGACCTCGAGAACGTCCGAACGGCCATCGCCGGGATGCGGATCGAGTACCCGATCGCGGTGGACAACGACTACGCGGTCTGGGACGCCTTCTCGAATCATTACTGGCCTGCGCTGTTCTTCGTCGACGCCGAGGGGCACATCCGTCACCACCGGTTCGGCGAGGGTGACTACGAACGATCGGAGATGGTCATCCAGCGGCTGCTCGCGGATGCCGGGGTCGAAGGGATCGGCTCTGAGCTCGTCTCGGTCGACGGCGCAGGTCCGGAAGTGGCGGCGGACTGGGACGACCTGCAAACCGCGGAGACGTACGTGGGGTACCGCCAGACGCAGGGGTTCGCATCCCCTGGCGGCCTCCAGCCGGACGAACGTCGCGTGTACGAGATCCCCGACCGGTTACCACTCAACCAGTGGGCGCTGTCAGGCGATTGGACGATCGAAGCGGAGGCCATCCGTCTGAACGAGGGCGGAGGGCGGATCGCACTCCGCTTCCACGCCCGTGACGTCCATCTGGTCATGGGGATGCGGGCGCGGGGCCAGTCCGTGCCCTTCCGGGTGCTCGTCGACGGGGAACCGCCCGGCGCCGCCCACGGCGTCGACGTCGACGAAGACGGCCACGGAGCCGTGGTCGAGCAACGGCTCTATCAGCTTGTTCGGGAGCGGGGATCGATCACCGACCGCACGTTCGACATCACGTTCCTCGCGCCCGGTGTCGAGGCCTACGCGTTCACGTTCGGGTAGAACGTCCTCCCGAGACGACGAAGGGCGAGGACATTGCCTCGCCCTTCGGCATGTGCTGCTTCGCCGTAGCTAGTGCATATGGCCGTGGCCGCCCGCGGCCGCCGGCTCCTCCTCCTCGGGCTTCTCCACCACGGCACTCTCGGTGGTGAGGATGAGGC
>JBKOXF010000071.1:0-4335 GCA_046724795.1 Actinomycetota bacterium
GAGGTCGGCGTCGGCGAAGACGATGTTCGGGCTCTTGCCGCCGAGCTCGAGCGTGACCCGCTTCAGGCCGTCGACGGCCATCCGCATGATCTCCTTGCCCGTCGCCGTCTGGCCGGTGAACGCGACCTTCTGCACGCCGGGATGCCGGACGAGCGCCGCGCCGACATCGGGCCCGCCGATCACGACGTTCACCACGCCCGGCGGGAAGCCGACCTCGTCGACCAGCTCCATCAGCCGCAGCGTGGACAACGGCGCGAGCTCGGACGGCTTGATCACGATCGTGCACCCGGCGGCGAGCGCGGGCCCGAGCTTGTACGCGACCTCGAGGAGCGGGAAGTTCCACGGGGTGATGGCCGCGACGACCCCGATCGGCTCGCGCTTGCCGAGCGTCAGCATGCCGGGGATCGAGTTCGGCAGGACCTTCCCGTCGATCTTCGTCGTCCAGCCGGCGTAGTACCGCAGCAGCTCGATCGTGAGCGCGATGTCGACGGCCTCGGCCTCCCACATCGGCTTGCCGTTGTCCATCACCTCGATCGTCGCGAACTCGTCCTTGTGCGCCTCGAGGAGGTCGGCCAGCTGCCAGATCAGCCGGCCGCGCTGGGTGGGCGGCGCCGACCGCCACGTCTGGAAGGCGCGCGCGGCGGCCGACACGGCGGCGTCGACCTCACGCTCGGTCGCGAGCGGCGCTTCGGCCAGCGTCTCGCCGGTCGCGGGGTTCAGGGACGGCAGCGTCCCGTCCGTCTCGAGGAAGCCGCCGTCGATGTACAGACGCAGCGGCCGCCGCAGGAACTCGACCCCGGGCTCGGTCGTCGTGGTTGCCATCGCGGTTCCCCCTTCTGATCAGGCGAGCTCGAGCACCTGGCGGCCGAGAACGGAGCGCTTGCGCAGCGCGCCGAGCGCCTCGTCGATCCCGTCCATCGGATACCGCGCGGCGATCGGCACGGTCATCGCGCCGGCGGCGGCCAGCGCGAGCGCGTCCCGCAGGTCGAGACGGGTCGCGGCGACCGTCGAGACGAGCGACGTCTCGGGCAGGATGAACTCGATCGGATGGATCTCGATCGGCTGGTCCGTGTACCCCGTCGAGACGAACCGGCCACCCTTGGCGAGCGACCGGATCCCGGCCGTCATCGTCTGCGTCGTGCCGACCAGCTCGAAGAACACGTCGGTGCCGCGCCCGTCCGTGAGCGCCCGGATCCGATCCGGCACGGTGTCGTAGCCGTCGGCCGCGTCGACGAGGACCCCGCCGTTCGCGCCGTGCCGCCGCGCGAGGTCCAACTTGTCGTTCGAGTCGGCGATCGCGATGACGCGCGCGCCGGCGTGCGCCGCGGCCTGCGTCACGAGGATCCCGACGCCGCCGATCCCGTCGACGACGGCGGTGTCGCCCATCCGCAGGCCCGACAGGCGCGTCGCGTGCATCGCCGTCATCCCGGCGCACGTCAGGACCGACGCCGTCGCGAGGTCGACGCCATCGGGCACGGGCACCGCGTTCTGCTCCGGGACGACGACGTACTCCGCGTCGCCGCCGTCGCGGTTGAACCCGAGCTGGTCCGGCTCGTCGTCGCAGATGTTCGTTCGGCCCCGCAGGCACTGCTCGCACCGGCCGCAGTAGATCTTGTTGTAGATCGCGACGGCGGTTCCGGGCGCCAGGCCGGCGCCCTCGCCCGCGGCCTCGACGACGCCGGCCGCCTCGTGCCCGAGCGTCATCGGGTACGGGTCCGGCTTGATCATCCCGTCGAGGATGTGCAGGTCCGTCCCGCACACGCCCGCCGCGTGGATCCGGACGAGGACCTCGCCACGACCGGGACGCGGATCGTCGACGTCGTCGACGCGGAGCGACAGGTCCTCGTGGATACGGACGGCACGCATCTAGGGTGCTCCTTTCTCGTCTACGGATTCGCCGGGGGAGCGACCGTTCGGGTCGCCCCCGTACGCCATGTCCCAGAACTCGCGCTCGTACCGCGTCGAGCGTTCGAAGATCGCCGACAGCCGGCGCATCCGCGCCTCGTCCGACGGGTCGGCCAGCCGGTCGAGCAGCGCGGTCGTCTCGGCGACGAGGGCGTCGTAGTCGTCGTTGCCGAACATCGCGATCCAGTCGGCGTAGATCGGGTCGGCCGGGCGGCGGGCCATCAGCGGTCGCGCGAGCTCGCCGTAGCTCCACTGGCAGGGAAGGACCGCGGTGAGCCCATCGACGCAGTCGCCCAGCAGGCAGACGGACAGCAGGTGCCGCGTGTACGCGTAGGTCGTCGGCAGCTCGACGCCGCGGCCGGCCAGCGTGTCCGCATCGCCGCCCAGGCGTTGGAGGAACGACAGGTTCGCGGGGATCTCCGTGCCGACGATCTGCGACTGGAAGCGCGTGAGGACGTCGATCGCCGCCCGGTCGGGCGCCTTGACGACCGTCGCCCCGATCGCGCGCGCGTAGCCCTCGAGGTACAGCACGTTCTGGGTGAAGTACCGGTGGAACGCGGCGTGCGGCAGCGTGCCGTCGCCGATCGCGAGCACCATCGGGTGCTTCACGGCGGCGGACCACGTCTCGGCGCCGGCGTCGTGCAAGAGGCTCGAGGCGCGGGCGTCGGTGCGCGCGGTCACGAGGCCTCCCCGTCGTCCTCGGGCGCGGTCCCCGCGAGCTGGTCGGCGCGCACGCTGGCGATGTGGACGCGCATGAACCGCTCGGCCTCCTCGCCGTCGCGCCGCGCGATCGCGTCGACGATCCGCGCGTGCTCCTCCACCGAGGCCTCGACGCGCCCTGGGATCGCCTCGGTGAGCTTGCCGATCCGGCCGAGGTGCGCGCGCATGTTGTCGATCAGCGCCGCGATCCGCGCGTTCGTCACCTGCGCGTAGATCACGACGTCGAACTCGCCCAGCAGCGAGGCCAGGTCCGTCAGCCTCCCCGCGTCGCGGAGCGCCCGGCTGCGCGCGAGGATGCCGGCGAGCTCATCCAGCGTCTGGGCCGACGCGCGCTGCGCGGCGGTGCGCGCGGCCGCCCCCTCGAGCAGCGCCCGCAGCTCGTAGATCTCCTCGAGGTCCCGGCGCGAGTACCCCGTGACCACGGCCCCCTTGAAGGACGCCGTCTCGACCAGCCCCTCCTTCTCGAGCCGCATGATGGCCTCGCGGATCGGCGTCTTGCTGACGCCGAGCTGATCGGCGATCGCGGCCTCGCGGAGCGCCTCGCCCGGACGCAGCCGGAGCTCGATGATCGCCTCGCGGATCTCGTCGGTCACCCAGTCCGTCACTTTGCGCCCGTCGTGGCGGCCGGTGAAGACGCCCACGGCCTGGGCCCCCGGTGTGCCGGCGTCAGCCATCGGACGCCCCCGCGCGGTCGGCGGGCTCCTCGACCAGCTCGACCAGGACGCCGCCCATCGCCGACGGATGGACGAACGCGATCCGCGTCCCCCTGCCGCCCGGCCTCGCCTCCGCGTCGATGAGGCGGACGCCGCGATCGCCCAGCTCGGCGAGCGCCGCGTCGATCCCCTCCACGCCGAACGCGACGTGGTGCAGCCCCGGTCCGCGCTTGTCGAGGAACGATCGGACGACGCCGTCGCCGTGCGCCTCGAGGGTCTGGACGTGGCTGCCGCCGACCTCGTACATCCGCTCGACGAATCCGGGACCGTCCTCGCGGTGTTCGGGCGGACCGAGCAGATCCGTCAGCGCGTTCTCGCACGCCGGGTCCTCGCCGTGGGCGATGGCGACGTGGTGCAGCGTCGTGATGCGCCACCCCGGGGTCGTCACCGCCGCGCCCCCTCCGAGGCGTCGGCGAAGGACGTCGCGAACGCCTCGACCGTCCGCATGCGGTTCGCGCCGAGCGGGAACACGTGGACCGAGTCGGCGCCCGCTCGGAGCGCCGCGCCGATGCGCTCGCGGGCGTGCGCGGCGTCGCCCGCCAGCGCGACCGCCCGCACGAAGTGGTCGGGCAGCAGGCGAGCGGCCTCCTCCGCCTCCTGGAACTCCCCGCCGGCGTACCGATCGCGAACGTCGCGAACGAGCGCGTCCGGCAGCCCCGCGAGCTCGCAGACGATGGGAGCCGTCTGCGGGAACCACGCCGCGATCGAACGCGCGGACGCGAGCGCGACCTCCTCGTCGTCGTCGATCGCGCCGTACGCGAACACCGCGACGTGCGGGCGGGCGCGGCCGGCCCTCGCCGCCCCGCGGTCGACGTGCTCGATGGCCCACGTGAGGGCGTCGGGGAACAGCCCGACGAGCGCGATGACGCCGTCGCCGATCTCGCCGGCGAGCTCGAGCGTCTTCGGGCCGCTCGCGGCGACGAAGACCGGGATGTCGGCGCGCGCGCCCACGCGCAGGTGCGCGTCGTCCAGGACGAAGCCGTTATGCTGCGCCGAC
>JBKOXF010000032.1:0-8706 GCA_046724795.1 Actinomycetota bacterium
GGTGATGATCCCCCGCTTGTACTGCTGCTCGACCTTCTGAGCGCGCTTCTCGTGCTCCTCGAGGATCGAGGCCTTGGCCCGAGGCGTGGTCACGTCCTCGACGCCGAGCGTCACGCCGGCCCGGGTCGCGTAGTGGAACCCCAGGGCCTTCAAGTCGTCGAGCATCTGGGTGACGCGGGCCCGGTCGAACCGCCGCACGCACTGGTCGACGAGCTGCCCGATGTCGTTCTTCAGCACGAACCGGTTCACGTACTCGAACTCGTCGGGAAAGGCGCCGTTGAACAGGACGCGCCCAGGCGTGGTGTCCACCAGCGGGATTCGCCCGTTGGTCTCCGCGCCGCCGTTTCCTTCCGGCATGAGGTCCGGCGGAAGGGCCTTGCCCGCCAGGCGGACCTTGACCACCTGGTGCAGTCCCACCGCCCGCGCGACGAGCGCCATGAGCGTCTCGGCGGCGGAGGCGAACCGCGGGATGTCCTCCTCCTTCTCGGGCCGATCGTCCGCCTCCATCGTGAGGTAGTACAGGCCGAGGACGATGTCCTGGTTCGGCACGGCGATGGGGCGGCCGTGGGCCGGCGAGAGGATGTTGTTCGCCGACAGCATCAGCACCCGGGCCTCGGCCTGCGCCTCGGCCGAGAGCGGAAGGTGCACGGCCATCTGGTCGCCGTCGAAGTCGGCGTTGAACGCCGTGCAGACGAGCGGATGGATCTGGATGGCCTTGCCCTCCACCAGAACCGGCTCGAACGCCTGGATCCCCAGTCGATGCAGGGTCGGCGCGCGGTTCAGCATCACCGGGTGCTCCCGGATGACCTCCTCGAGCACGTCCCACACCTGCGGGCGGGCCCGCTCCACCATCCGCTTCGCGCTCTTGATGTTCTGCGCGAGGTTCAGGTCGACGAGCCGCTTCATCACGAACGGCTTGAACAGCTCGAGGGCCATCTGCTTGGGCAGACCGCACTGGTGCAGCTTCAGCTCGGGACCGACCACGATCACGCTCCGGCCCGAGTAGTCGACTCGCTTGCCCAGCAGGTTCTGGCGGAACCGTCCCTGCTTGCCCTTCAGCATGTCGGACAGCGACTTCAGCGGGCGGTTCCCGGGCCCGGTGACCGGGCGGCCCCGGCGGCCGTTGTCGAACAGGGCGTCGACGGCCTCCTGCAGCATCCGCTTCTCGTTGTTCACGATGATCTCGGGCGCCTGCAGGTCGAGGAGCCGCTTCAGCCGGTTGTTCCGGTTGATCACGCGCCGGTAGAGGTCGTTGAGGTCCGACGTAGCGAACCTGCCGCCGTCCAGCTGGACCATCGGACGCAGGTCGGGCGGGATCACCGGGACGGCGTCGAGGACCATGCCGAGCGGCGAGTTCTTCGTGTTCAGGAAGTTCGACACGACCTTCAGCCGCTTGATGGCCTTCTGCCGGCGGGTGCCCTTCGCGGTGTGGATCTGCTCGCGGAGGAACTCCGACTCGGCCTTCAGGTCGAGGTCCTGGAGGAGGCGCTTGATGGCCTCCGCGCCCATGCCGCCCTCGAAGTAGTCACCGAACCGCTCGCGGAGGGTCCGGTAGACGAGGTCGTCGGCCACGAGCTGCTTCACGTTGAGCTTCTGGAACGCCTCGAACACCTGGTCCAGGTGGTCGGTCTCGCGGCGGGCGGCCTCGGTGATGCGCTCCACGTCGCGCTGGGCCTCCCGGCGGGCCGCGGAGAGCTGCGCGCCCTTGGCCCCCTCGCCCTCCAGCTCGCGGAGGCGCTCCTCGAGCTCGGCGAGCCGCTCGCGGATCTCGTCGTCGCGACGGCCGTCGATCTCGCGCTTCTCCTCGTCGATCTCCTTCTCGATGTCGGGCAGATCCTTGTGACGCCGTTCCTCGTCCACCCTGGTGATGACGTACGCGGCGAAATAGATGATCCGCTCGAGGTCCTTGGGGGCGATGTCGAGCAGGTAGCCCAGGCGCGACGGGACACCCTTGAAGTACCAGATGTGGGTGACCGGCGCGGCAAGCTCGATGTGGCCCATCCGCTCCCGGCGGACCTTGGCCCGGGTGATCTCGACGCCGCAACGCTCACAGATGATGCCCTTGAACCGGACGCGCTTGTACTTGCCGCAGTAGCACTCCCAGTCGCGAGTGGGTCCGAAGATCCGCTCGTCGAACAGGCCGTCCTTCTCCGGCTTCAGGGTCCGGTAGTTGATGGTCTCCGGCTTCTTCACCTCGCCGTTGGACCACGTGCGGATCTGGTCGCCCGTGGCCAGCCCGATGCGAAGCTCGTCGAAGTAATTGACGTCTAGCAAGTCTCAGCGCCTCCCCTAGTCGAAGTCCGCACCGGCAGGCTCACGCCGACTGAGATCGATCCCGAGCTCCTCTGCCGCTCGGAACACGTCCTCGTCGGTCTCCTTCATCTCGATCTCCTTGCCCTCCGCCGACAGGACCTCGACGTTCAGGGCAAGCGATTGCATCTCCTTGATCAGCACCTTGAAGCTCTCCGGGATCCCCGGTTCGGGGATGTTCTCGCCCTTGACGATGGCCTCGTACACCTTCACGCGGCCGAGCACGTCGTCGGACTTGATCGTGAGCAGCTCCTGTAGCGCGTACGCGGCCCCGTAGGCCTCGAGCGCCCACACCTCCATCTCCCCGAAGCGCTGGCCGCCGAACTGCGCCTTCCCCCCGAGCGGCTGCTGCGTGATCATCGAGTACGGACCCGTGCTGCGGGCGTGGATCTTGTCGTCCACGAGGTGCAGCAGCTTCAGGATGTACACGTAGCCCACGGCCACCGGTTCCTCGTACGGCTCACCGCTGCGCCCGTCGAACAGGCGGGCCTTCCCGGTGTTGTCGATGAGCTTCTGGCCATCCTCGTTCGCGTGCGAGCTCTTCAGCGCGTCCAGGATCTCGTTCTCCCGGGCCCCGTCGAACACCGGCGACGCGATGAACGTCTGCTCCGGGTACTCGCTCCCGTTCATGGCGAACCCGCGCGCGGCCGCCCATCCCAGGTGCGCCTCGAGGACCTGCCCCAGGTTCATCCGGGAGGGGACGCCGAGCGGGTTCAGGATGATGTCGACCGGCGTGCCGTCCTCGAGGAACGGCATGTCGCCCTCGGGCAGCACCGTCGAGATCACACCCTTGTTCCCGTGGCGGCCGGCGAGCTTGTCGCCGTCGGAGATCTTCCGCTTCTGGGCGACGTAGACCCGAACCAGCTGGTTCACACCGGGCGGCAGCTCGTCGCCGTCGTCTCGGGAGAACACCCGGACCCCGATGACCTTCCCGGACTCGCCATGCGGGACCTTCAGCGAGGTGTCGCGAACCTCCCGGGCCTTCTCCCCGAAGATCGCTCGCAGGAGGCGCTCCTCGGGCGTGAGCTCCGTCTCGCCCTTCGGGGTGACCTTGCCCACGAGGTAGTCGCCGGGGTTGACCTCGGCGCCGATCCGCACGATCCCCCGCTCGTCGAGGTCCTTCAGAATCTCCTCGGAGACGTTCGGGATGTCTCGCGTGATCTCCTCCGCGCCCAGCTTGGTGTCACGGGCGTCGACCTCGTGCTCCTCGATGTGGATCGAGGTGAGCACGTCGTCCTTCACCAGGCGCTCGCTGATCACGATGGCGTCCTCGTAGTTGTGGCCCTCCCACGGCATGAACGCCACGAGGAGGTTCTTCCCGAGGGCCAGCTCGCCCTGGTCGGTGCACGGACCGTCCGCGATGACCTGGCCCTTCTGGACCTTGTCGCCCGCGTCGACGATGGGCTTCTGGTTGATGCACGTGCCCTGGTTCGAGCGGCGGAACTTCAGCAGCGGATACCGCTTCAGCTCGGTGCCCTCACGAACGAGGATCTCCTCGGCCGAGACTTCCTCGACCGTCCCGGCCTTGTCGGCGAGGACGACGTCGCCCGCGTCCACGGCCGCCCGGAACTCCATCCCGGTCCCGATGAGCGGGGCGTCGGAGCGGAGCAGCGGCACCGACTGGCGCTGCATGTTCGCGCCCATCAGGGCCCGGTTCGCGTCGTCGTGCTCCAGGAAGGGGATCATGGCCGCCGCCACCGAGACGATCTGCTTCGGCGAGACGTCCATGTAGTCGACCTCTTCCGGCGTCACGTAGTCGACCTCGCCACCCTTGCGCCGCACCAGGACCCGGTCCTCAGCGAACCGGCCGCTCTTCGTGTCGTACGGGGTGTTGGCCTGGGCGATGACGTGACGATCCTCCTCGTCCGCGCCGAGGTAGTCGATGCTCTCCGTGACCTTGCCGTCGGTGACCCGGCGGTACGGCGTCTCGACGAACCCGAACGGGTTGATCCTTCCGTACGTCGAGAGCGAGCCGATCAGGCCGATGTTCGGGCCTTCCGGGGTCTCGATCGGGCACATCCGGCCGTAGTGGCTGGGGTGGACGTCACGGACCTCGAACCCGGCCCGCTCACGGCTGAGGCCGCCCGGACCCAGGGCCGACAGGCGGCGCTTGTGCGTCAGCCCGGCCAGCGGGTTCGTCTGGTCCATGAACTGCGACAGCTGCGACGTCCCGAAGAACTCCTTGATCGAGGCGACGAGCGGCCTGATGTTGATGAGGGTTTGCGGCGTGATGGCCTCGACGTCCTGCGTGGTCATGCGCTCGCGGACGACGCGCTCCATCCTGGACAAACCGATCCGGATCTGGTTCTGGATCAGCTCACCCACGCTGCGCAACCGGCGGTTGCCGAAGTGGTCGATGTCGTCGGGCTCGAAACCCTCCTCCCCGGCGTGCAGCTTCACCAGGTACTGGACGGACTTGAGGATGTCCTCGTAGGTGAGGACGGTCTTCTCCTTCGGCGCCCCCTGCCCCTTCTCGTTCTGCCGGGGCTCGGCGAACACGCGCCACCGGGGCTGCTTGAAGTCCTTCTCGTCGGGCTTGTCCTGCTCCTTCATCGCGTCGTACTTGCGCTTGAGCTGCGAGGCCAGCCGATCGGAGGCCTCCCCCAGCTTCTTGGAGACCTTGTACCGGCCCACCCGAGCAAGGTCGTAGCGCTTCGGGTTGAAGAAGAGGTTCTCGAGGAGGGTCCGCGCCGACTCCGCCGTCGGCGGCTCACCGGGTCGGAGGCGGCGGTAGATGTCCTCCAGGGCCTCCTCCGGCGTCTGGACGTGGTCCTTCTCCAGCGTGAGCTTGATGGAGGGGGCCTCGTCAAACAGCTGGAGGATCTCCTCCTCGGCCCACCCCAGGGCCTTCAGGAAGACCGTGACGTTCTGCCGGCGCTTGCGGTCGATGCGCACGCCGACCGTGTCGCGCTTGTCGACGTCGAACTCCAGCCAGGCCCCCCGAGACGGGATGACCTTTGCCGAGAAGACGTCCTTGTCCGAGGTCTTGTCGATGTCGCGGGAGAAGTACACGCCGGGCGACCGGACCAGCTGGGACACCACGACCCGCTCCGTCCCGTTGATGATGAATGTCCCGCGGGAAGTCATCACGGGGAAGTCCCCCATGAAGACCTCCTGCTCCTTGATCTCACCCGTGGTCTTGTTGACGAACATGGCCTCCACGAACAACGGGGCCGCGTAGGTCATGTCCTTGTCCTTGCACTCCTCCTCGGAGTGCTTGATCTCCTTGAACTGGTGGCGGCCGAAGATCAGCTGGAACTGCTCGGTGAAGTCCTCGATCGGGGAGATCTCCTCCAGGACCTCTTTGAGGCCATCCTTCAGGAGCCAGTCGAAGGACTCCCGCTGGACCCCCACGAGGTCAGGCGGAGGAAGCACCTCCTCGAGCTTGGCGAATGAGACGCGGTCGCGGCCAGGAACCAAGACGTCGGGCAAGAATGATCCCCTCCCAGCTAGGCAGAACTTACACGAGTGGAATTACGGAATGCGGGCGACGGCACGGCAAACGAACAGTATAGGAATCGGAGCGCAGTCAGTCAACCCACCGGGCCTCCAGCCGCCCGGCGCAGGGCGGGATGCTACCACCTCAGAGGTAAACGCGCCGCGGCCACAGGGAAGACGCCGCATCCACTCGATCCAGGATCAACAGACCCTCCAGGTGATCCAGCTCGTGCTGGGCGGCCCGCGCCTCGAAACCCTCCATCTCAATGGTTAACCGCTCCCCCTCCGCAGTTGTTCCCACGAGCTCGAGGCGGGTGCCCCGGCGGACGTCCGCCGTGAGCTCCGGCACGGAGAGGCACCCCTCCCGACCCATCTCCTCCCCCTCGGCTGGCAGCAGCACCGGGTCGAACAGCACGATCAGCCCATGGGAGGTCCGAGCCTTCCGATGACCGGTGACGTCCAGGGCGAACGCCCGGACCTCGGCCCCGATCTGGGGGGCGGCCAGCCCCACTGTCGCCGGCCCCGCCCGCATCGTGTCGACGAGATCCCGGCCGAGGTCGCGAAGGTGGTCGGTGATCGGGCCTGCGGGTGAGGCGGGTCGCTTCAGCGTCGGCGCCGGGTAGCGCAGGACCGGACGGACGGCCACGCGCTACAGGGTGTCGGCCTCGATCGGGCTGAACGTGACGTCCACGCCGAGCTCCTTGGCTCGGGCTCCGATCTCGGCCCCGAGCGCCCCCGCCTCGACGCCATCCGGAACCGTGACCTCGGCGACGAGCACGTACACCGGTGGATCCTCTCCCGTGAGCCGGCACGAGAGGTCGGCCACGTTGACCCCGCGGTCCGCGAGGAGGGCGGCCAGCCCGGCCACGATTCCCGGGCGGTCTGCCCCGTAGGCCACCAGCGCGTGCGTCGCGTGCGTTCGTCTCGGCGCCGCGGCCTCGACGTCGCGGACGAATACGGAGACACCGAGCGGCCGGGCGGCAGCCTCGAGGGAGGCCTGGAGTGGCTCAGCCCCGGGACTGTCGGGAACGTCGACCACGAGCATGATCGCGAAGTACCCGCGGAGGATGCTCGAGGACACGTCCTCGAGGTTCGCGCCATGCTCCAGTAGCGCGGCGGTGAGGCCCGCGACGATCCCGGGGCGATCGGCGCCGATCGCGATCACGGCGTAGTGCGCCACGCAAGACATTGTCGCGGAAGCCCGAACGCACCGCGAGGGTTCGACTGGACAGGATGTTTAGTGCAGGCCAATCAACCCGGCCCGGCCAGGGGAGCCGGCTCATCCGCTACGTCGGCAATGGCGGCCGTGGCGATGGCGTCCTCCTCAGGTGTCGGGACACCTGGTCCGAACGCCTCGTAGATGCCTGCCACCGCCTCCGCCAGCACGCGAGCTTGCGCGGCTGTGGGGATCGTCACCCCCTTCGCAGCGAGGACGTGGAAGAACTCCTCGACGATCTCGCGCTGATCGCCGAGGAGGTTCGCCTCTGAGACGCCGAGCGAAGCCGCGAGCTTGCGAAGCGTGCCGATCGAGGGAAGGACGTGGCCGTTCTCGTAGCGGGACACCCGAGCTTTGGGGATCCCGCTTCGAAGCTCGAGCTCGGATTGGCTCAGACCGGCCTGGAGGCGGGCGCTCCGGAGTCGTTCACCGAACGTGGCACCGCTCAGCTCGCATCCCCCCCGGCCGGGCGAGGGCGCCCGGTGGAAGCAAGCCTAGCACCGGGTGAATCGTGTCACGAAGCGGAGACGACCTTCGCCTTGAGCTGGACGGAGTCCTTCTCGAGCGGGTCGTGGTTCGAAAGGGCGGAGACCACGTCTGCGATCACGTCCCCGACCCGCGCCGCACGCTTCGGCGCGATGACCACTCGCATGATCCAGCTGGTTCCGACGGGGAGGGATGGCGTCTGCTTGGCCCCGGCCACGACGTTGTTCGTGATGTTGGTCGCGCCGTGGAAGTACCGGATCGAGAAGTCGGTGTTGCCGTGCTTCCCCTTGATGGCGAAGGTGTCGCTATCCGTCCCGTCGTTCTGGACCTTGACGTAGAACTTGGCCGAATTGCCCTTCGCCACCCTTGCCAGCGTGGTCTGCCCGGTGAATGTGTTGTAGATGCCGTCGCCCTTGTACGAGGAGTTGGCCGGGCCCTTGACCACCGCGTCCGGCTGGTAGGTGGCCGGCGGGGCGTCGTTGTCGACGATCGAGAGGGTCGCGGTGCCCGTACCGATGAAGGAGCCGCCCTGTGGACTGGACAGGGACAGATGCACGGTCTCGTTGGGCTCCGGGTCTGCGTCGTCGGTGATCGGGACGTCGAACGTCTTGTCGCCACCCACGCCATCGGCCCAGGTGAGCGTGCCCCCGCTCACGTTCGTGTAGTCCTGGCCGGCGGTGGCGGTTCCGTCTGTCGTGTTGTACGTCACGCTCACCGACCCGCTCGTGCTCCCGCCCCGATGGACCGTGATGGTCGCCGATACGTCACCCTCACCGACGGAGAATGGCGCACCCGAGAAGCCGAGCATCGAGCCGACGACCACGGTCCCGTGCATGGAGGCGTGGAAGTTGCAATGGTACGAAAACGATCCGGCCGTGTTGAACTGGTGGGTGAATGAGGTCGTGGTGGGTGGGTTGGTGTTGTTGATCGGGGAGTTCCAGACATCTGAACCAGTGGTGGCGTCACTCGTGGTCGTGTGACTCCCGGAGATCCAATCCCACTCGACCGAGTCGCCAACGGCGATGTCCTGATCTCCGTTGGTGAATGAGAAGTCCTGAACTCCAACATGGACAGTCGTGGCCGCGGTGGCGGCCGACGGGAGATACAGGAAGAGGGCAGCTAGGGCGGCGACCGCCCCATGACGCAGCCGGAACCTCCGTCCCCTCATGGTCAACCCCTCCCCCGAACTGTCTCTTATACACATCTGACGCTGCCGACGATGTACTGAGAGTGTAGTTCTCGGTGGTGGCGGGGTG
>JBKOXF010000078.1:0-28947 GCA_046724795.1 Actinomycetota bacterium
CGGCGTCCATCAGTTCCTCGATCGACCCGATCCCGAGCTCCTCGTGAAGGACCATGGCCTTCTTCGGGCCGAGCCCGGGGATGGACATGAGCTGGCGGACGCCGGCTGGGATCTGCTGACGGAGATCCTCGACCGCCTGGATCGTTCCGGTCTGCAGGTACTCCTGGATCTTCTCCCCGATCGATTTCCCGACGTTGGGGATGGCCAGGATCCCCTTCTGGTCGAGGTCCGTGAGGTCGGCGTGGTAGCCGCCGATGGACCGCGCGGCCTTCTCATAGGAGCGGGGCTTGTACGGGTCGCTCCCGGCGATGGCGAGCAGCTCCGAGTACTCGTACAGGACCGCCTCGACCTGCTCGTTCGTTCGGGGCATGGCTACGTCTCAGGTGCGAGAAGCCAGGCCAGCAGGGCCTTCTGCGTGTGCAGGCGGTTCTCGGCCTGATCCCACACCGCCGACTGCGGGCCGTCGATGACCTCGTCGGTGATCTCCTGCCCGCGGTGTGCAGGAAGGCAGTGCAACACGATGGCGTCGTCCTTGGCTCGCGCCAGCGCGGCGGCGTCGATCCGGTACGCGGGGAACACCAGCGTTCGGGCGTCGGCTTCCGCCTCCTGCCCCATGCTCGCCCACACGTCGGTGTACAGGACGTCCGCGCCGTCCACGGCCCAGGAGGGATCGTGCCCGGTCTCCACGGATCCGCCGGTCTCGGCGGTGATCTCCTCTGCCCTGCCCACCACCTGCGGGATGGGCTCGTAGCCGGGTGGCGTGGCCACCCGGAGGTGCATGCCCGCCTTCGCACCGCCCAACAGCAACGAGTGGGTGACGTTGTTGCCATCTCCGAGGTAGGCAAGGACCAGACCGGGGAGCTCGACCTTGTGCTCGCGGATCGTGAGGAGGTCGGCAAGGCACTGGCAGGGGTGCTCGAAGTCCGACAAGGCGTTGATCACGGGGACGTCCGACGCACCGGCCAGCGCTTCGAGGCGAGCCTGCTCGAACGTCCGGACCACGACGGCCTGCACGTAGCGGGACATGACGCGCCCGGTGTCCTCGATGGTCTCTCCTCGACCCAGCTGGAGTTCGCTCGAGGAGAGAACGACGGCGTGTCCACCCAACTCGTCGATCGCGACCTCGAACGAGACCCGCGTCCTGGTGGAGGGCTTCTCGAAGATCATCGCGACGGATCGGCCTGCCAGCGCGCCGGCCCCGTCTCCGGGCGAGGACTTCAGCTTGGCCGAGCGCTCGAGGAGATCCTCCAGCTCGGACCTGGAGAGGTCGTCGATCGAGAGGAAGTGCCGGGCCATGCCCGCAGTCTATCGATGGGTCCGATCCCGGCCGAATCCAGGTAAACCCCGGGGGCCGTCCGGGACTTGAATGTCGGGTGCGTGGGGAGCGATCGGGGATTCGCGGAGTTCTACGGACGGGAGTTCGCCGCCGTGTACCGGCCGGTGTTCGCCCTCTGCCGGAATCCCTCCCTGGCGGAGGAGGCCACCCAGGAGGCGTTCGCCCGGGCCCTGGAGCGGTGGCGGCGGCTCCGGGATCGGCCGTGGGCGGCGGGGTGGGTGACCACGACGGCGATGAACGTCGCCAGGAGGTCGCTCCGAAGGCGGCCCATCGTGGAAACACCGGAAGCGATCAGGGAGGAACCGGAGGGCGGATGGGATCTGTGGCGGGCTGTCGGGGCCCTGCCGGCCCGGCAGCAGGAGGCGGTGGTGCTGTTCTACGTGATGGATCTGCCGGTGACCGAGGCGGCCCAGGTGATGCGATGCGAGCAGGGCACGGTGAAGGCGCATCTGGCGAAGGCCCGCGCGTCGCTACGGGGCGCGCTGGAGGGGGTTCGCGATGATCGATGACGACGAACTCCGGACGAGGTTGCGCGAACCGCTGGCGCGGATCCCAGCGCCGCCACCCAACCTCGAGCCCACGCTCCGTCGGGGCCGGCGCCTGCGGACCAGGTGGACGATCGCAACCGCGTTCGCGACGGCGGTCCTCGTGGCGGCCGTGGCAGTGCCGCTCGTCGTGCTCTCCGGCGTCGGCCACCGGCAGCCGGCCCCGGTGCATCCGGGGAGCCCAGTGTCGGCGTTCCCGGCCGCGGGCTTGTCGATCCAGCTGCCCGAGGGTTGGGACAGCCGGCTCGACCGCAATCCCGACGCGAGCGGGCCGATCCTGCAGTTCGCGAACCGGCCGCTCGAACCCCTCGGCTCCGTGGACGACGACCTCCTGACCACGACGAGGGCGGAGCTTGGACCGGATCAGGTGGCGGTCGTGCTCATGGAGGTCACGAACGACTGCCCGTGCGCGGGGTTCGCGCCGACAGAGTTGCCGATCACCATAGATCCGCAGCCGTGCCCGTGCAGCGAAGTCGAAGGGGTCGCGGACACCCATTCGTTCGCCCGCCGACTGTTCGTCGTTGGGGGACGGTGGTTCGAGCTTCGCGTCGATTTCGGCGGGCACCCTCCCGTCTCGTCGCTCCTCGCCGAGCTGAACGGCGTCCTCGCGACCCTGCACATCGCCGCGGCAGAGCTCCCGGCGACGTCCCCGGGATGGGTCACGCACGTCGATCTTCAGGACAAGCTGTCGATCGACACGCCCCAGGCCTGGGGGTTCCACACGGACCCTGTCCCGGCTCTGATCGAACCGCCGATCGTGTTTGCGGCGGGTACAGAGCGCCCGATCCCGCAGGGAGGGGATTGCGGGCCCGACAACGCGCTGAAGGACCTGCCAGCGGATGGCGTGTTGCTGTGGCTCACGGAGTACCGACGGCCCCAGAGCTTCGCCGACTTCCGCCCACGGCCGGCCTCGTTCGACCTGGAGGGAGAGCCCCAGATGCTCGAATGCGCGGGGGCTCCACAGTACTTCGACCGGTTCGTGGACGAGTGGCGATACTTCCAGTTCAACGTCGCCTTCGGACGCGACGCGCCGGCCAGCCTTCGCCAGGACGCGATCGACACGATGAACAGCCTCGCCCTTGGGCAGCAGTCGCAGGACGAGGTGGTGGATCGGTACCTATACATCTGCAACCACATCCCGTGGATCAACTGTCCGCTCGCCTACTGGCTCCGGAACACGATCTCGAACGCGGGGTACCTGGTTCACGGCACGACCGACGTCCAGATCGTCGGCGTCGCGGACGGTACGGAGTTCACGATGTGGACCACCGATCATCCGCCTCCGATGGCGGGGTCGACCCGACAGCTCGACGTCGGCGGGACGGGAGTCTACGTCGCCGACGGCGTAGCGTGGTGGTCGGTGCGCGGGGTGTCGGTGTTGCTCGGTCCCACGCCCGATCAGTCCACGTTGGCGCTCACCGACGACGAGATCTCGACGATCGTTCAAGCCAGCCTGGGGACGGCGTTCGACTTCGGGTAGGACGAGTTCAGCCGGCTCGGTGCTCGGCGCCGAGGTCAGCATGGAGCCGCTGCACGATCCGAGCAACGAGCTCGTCGGCTTCCTCGCCCGTCAGCGTTCGGTCCGACGCCCGGAAGTCGACCGAGAACGCAACCGACTTCTTTCCCTCGGGGATGGGGCCGCCCGTGAAGACGTCGAACACCTCGACGGTATCGGCCAGGCCGGCGGACGAATCGACGATCGCCTCCTGAAGGGCACCGGCGGGGACGGAAGCGTCGACCGTGAACGCCAGGTCCCGGCGGACCGGCGGGAGCTGCGGGATGTCCCGGAACTCCGGCCACGTTCGTGCGTTCGGCGCCAGTACCCCCACGTCCAGTTCCGCGATGGCCACCCGGCCGGCAAGGTCGAGTTCGTCGGCCACCCGAGGATGCAGTTCGCCCACCTCGCCCGCGAGCTCCTCCCCGATGTACACCGAGGCGGACCGACCGGGGTGGAACAGCCGCCGGGACGGCGACGGCCCGATCAACCACTGGGCGACGCCGAGCCCGTCGAACAAGCTCTCGAGCGCACCCTTCGCGTCGAAGAAGTCGATCTCGCGGCGCTCACCCGGAACGGGCGGAGCCGCTGCGCCGATCATGGCGAACCCCACACGTTCACGTTCCTCGACGCCCTCGTCCGCGGGGAAGAACACCCGGCCCACCTCGAACAGCGACGCCGCGCGCACGCCGTACCGAACGTTCACCTGGAGCGCATGCAGCAATCCGGGGATGAGCGACGTCCGAAGGAACCCCTCCTCGGCCCGCAGCGGGTTGGCCACCCGGACCGCGTCGTGGTCTCCGATCAATCCGAGGTCGCGCTGCGCCACGAACGAGAGCGACTTCACCTCGCGGAGCCCCGCCCGGACGGAAGACTCTCGGACGCGGCGACGGAAGGCGTAGGTCTGGGGCAGTCCTCCGGACTGCCGGATGCCGGGGACGGTCGCCTCGATCCGGTCGTATCCGCGGACGCGCGCAACCTCCTCGACGAGGTCGATCTCGCGCTCCAGGTCGACTCGATACCCGGGCACCTCGACCTCGACGTACCAGTCCCGGCGCACACGGGGGATCCCGAGCAACTCGAACGCGTCCTCGACGTCGTCGGCGGAGAGCTCCTGCCCCAGGAGCGCCGAGGTCCGCTCCGGGCGGATGTCGATCCGCCGCCGGGAGGGAGCCTCGCCCACGTCGATCGCGCCCGCGAGCACCGTGCCGCCGGACCACTCCGCGATCAGCATCGCCGCGCGGTCCGCCGCGGTCGGCACGCCTTCCGGGTCCACACCGCGTTCGAATCGCATGGACGCTTCTGTCTGCAAGCCGAGGCGTCGCGCGGTCCTGAGGATCCCGACGCGTTCGAAGTAGGCGCTCTCCAGCAGGACGTCGGCGGTGCTCGGGCTCACCTCGGCGACGGCCGAGCCCATCACGCCGGCGATGCCGACGGCCTTGTCCCGGTCGGCGATCAGGAGGTCGTCCATGGACAACTCGCGGTTGACGTCGTCCAGCGTGATCATCCGCTCGCCCTGCTCTGCCCGCCGCACCACGACCGCGGATCCCGAGAGCTCTGCGAGATCGAACGGGTGCATCGGCTGGCCCAGCTCGAGCATCGCGTAGTTCGTTGCGTCGACGACGTTCGACACCGGCCGCATGCCGGAGACGAACAGCCGAGCCTGGACCAGCAGCGGCGACGGTCCGATCGACACGCCGTGGATGACCCTGGCCAGGTACCGCGGGCATCGTTCCCGGTCCCGGACCTCGACCGAGGCCACGGACTCGGCCTTCTCGTCGGCTTCCTCGACCTCGATGATGGGTGGACGGAGTTTCGTGCCGGTCGCGGCAGCCACCTCACGGGCCACGCCGATCACCGACATGAGATCGGGGCGGTTGGGCGTCACCGCGACGTCGAGAACCGCGTCGTCCAGGCCGAAGTGCTGCTTGAAGTCCACCCCGACCGGGGTGTCTGCCGGGAGGACGAGGATGCCGCCGTGATCGGCTGAGATGCCGAGCTCGCGCGGCGAGCACAGCATGCCCTCACTGGTGACCCCCCGGATCTCGCGCGCCGAGAGCGGTTCGGAAAGAGAGGGCACGCGCGCGCCCGGCCCGGCCAGCGGTACGACGTCGCCGGCCTCCATGTTGCGAACGCCCACGACGAGCTCCCGCTCCCCCGCGCCGTGGTTGACTCGGGCCAGACAGAGCTTGTCGGAGTTGGGGTGATCCCGAACCTCCAGCACCTTCGCGGTGACGACTCCATCGAGCCCGTCCCACGGGCGAAGGATCTCCTCGACCTCGGCGCCCAGCCCGGTCAGCGCCTCGGCCATGGCCCCCGCCGACAGGTCCGTTGGACAGAACTCCTTGAGCCAGGAAACGACGACCTTCACGAGGCGCTCATCCCGCGCTCGCGAACTGCTCGAGGAACCGCACGTCGCCATCGGTGAACATGCGCATGTCCGGTACGGCCGCCCGGAGCATCGCCACGCGCTCGACCCCCATCCCGAACGCGAACCCCGTGTACCGCTCGGAGTCGTATCCCACGTTCTCCAGCACCGCGGGGTGCACCATCCCGCACCCGAGGAGCTCGATCCATCCCGTGCCCTGGCACGTCCTGCACCCGGCGCCGTCGCAGATGAAGCACGACACCGCGAGCTGCGCGCCCGGTTCGACGAACGGGAAGTAGTCGGGGGTGAGACGGACCCGGACGTTCTCGCCGAACATCGCCTTGGCGAACTCAAGCAGCGTGCCCTTGAGGTCGCCAAACGTGATCCCCTCGTCGACCGCGAGCCCCTCCACCTGATGGAACACGGGAAGATGGGACGGGTCGGGCGTCTCCCGCCGGAACACACGTCCCGGCGAGATGATGAACACGGGCGGTTCCTGCGCTTCCATGGTCCGGATCTGCATCGCCGAGGTCTCGGTGCGCAGCAGGAGGTCGGCCCGCCCGGGGACGTCGATGTAGAGCGTGTCCTTCACCGTTCGCGCCGGGTGGTCCGGCCCGATGTTGAGGGCCTGGAAGTTGTACCAGTCGGTCTCGACCTCGGGGCCCTCCACCACGCGGTACCCCATCCGAGTGAAGACGTCGACGATCTCGTCCTCCACGATCGTGAGGGGATGCAGCGATCCCGGCCGGGGGCGCCGACCGGGGAGGGTGACGTCCACGGCGTCCGCATCCAGGAGCGATCCCTCGGCCTGTTCCTGCAACGCGTGCGCGCGCTCATCATGGACCGCGTCGAGCGCGGACTTCACCTCGTTGGCGCGGCGTCCGACCGTCTTTCGATCGTCCGGGTCGAGCGACCCGAGCGACCGCTGCACCTCGGACCACTTCGACCGGCGACCGACCGCGGCGCCGTACGCGCGCTCGAGCTCCTGGACGGTGCCGGCCTCGGCGAGGGACGACAGGCCGCGCTCGAGTTCCACTTCCAGCGCGCGAACTGCTTCAGCGGCATCCATTGGGGGCCGAGTCTAGCGAGTGGGCGAAGCGTTACGGCAGATCGGCGGGGTCCTCCGGCAATCGCAACCGCAGTCGCAAGCCGCCCGCAACGTCCGCCTCGGCCGATCCGCCGAGCGCCTCCGCGACCCCGCGGGCAACGAACAGGCCGATCTTGCTCCCTGCTCCGGATCCGGGTGGTCTCGGAGCGAACAGGCCCTCTGCGTCGCGCTTCGAGAGGCTCGTGCCCGACCTGAACACCTCGAGGATCACTGCGCTGCCCTCCCGTCGGGCCGACACCCGGATGGGGCCCTCGAGCCCCCACCAGCCCGCGGCCTCGATCAGTCCGCTGACCGCTTCGGCCAGCCGCTCGCCGTCCGTGACCAAGGTCGTCGCTGGGCCCTCCCACACGATCTTCGGCTGGTCGGGATTCGTCTCGAGGAAAGAGGCGACGATCGAGATGGTCTCGCCGACGTCCACCCGCTCCCGGACGAGTCGCAGCCGCCCCGCGGTGATCCGGGCCGCCTCGACCAGGTCCTTCACCTTGAGGTTCATCCGCTCGGCGTCGAACACGATGCCCCGAAGCATCAGCTCGCGCTGCTCGTCGCTCAACGTGTCCCACCGGTTGAGCAGCGTGAGTGCGAACCCTCCGAGTGTGGTGATGGGCGAACGGATGTCATGGGCGGCCGCCGAGATGATCGACTCGAGTGCGCCCGGTCCGACCTGCCGTCGCTGCCTGGCCGCCTCGAACAGGCAGATGCTCGCCGCCGCGGCCAGGTTGAGGGACTCCGCTCGACCCGAGATGGGCACCCGGACCGTCCGGTCGGCCTGGGCCGCGACCTCCTCCGGGAGACCCCACGCCTCGTTGCCGAACAGGAACGCGGTGGGGCCGCCCAGGTCGAGCTCGTAGAGGTCGACGTCTCCGTCGGCGGATGCGGCGTAGACCGTGCTCCCTGCGCCCCGGAAGGCCCGGATGGAATCCTCCACCGAGACCTCCCGGACGACCGGGACGTGGAACAGCGAACCCGCCGAAGACCGCACGGCCTTCGGGTTGTACACGTCGACCGAGGAGGTGGTGAACACGACCACGCCGGCGCCCGCGGCGTCAGCCGAGCGGAGCACCGTGCCCGCGTTCCCGGGGTCGCGCGCCGAGTACAGGATGCACCCGAGCGACGAGTTCGCCACCCGTTCGAGCGGGACGTCGACGAACGGCGAGACCCCCACCATCCCCTGCGGCGTCACGGTCGACGTGAGATGGGCCATCACGTCGTCGCTGACGTGAACGGTTGACGTGCCTGCCCCTTCGGCCCTCCGGACCACCGGCTCGTTGCCGTCGATGGAGGACACGAAGAGTGTCGATAGACCGGGACCGCTGGCCACGGCCTCCCCGACCGCCTGGAGCCCTTCGACGAGGAAGGCGCGGTCGCGTTCCCGGAACGCCCGCTTCTTGAGCTTGACGGCCTCGGCGACCCGCGGGTTGCGCACCGACGTGATCACCGGACCCCCAGTCAGGCAGTTCCTAGGTGGCGGCCCTCACTGCCTCGACGAGCTGCGCGAAGGCTTTCGGATCGTGGACGGCGATGTCGGCCAGGACCTTGCGGTCGAGCTCGATGCCCGTCCCCTTGAGCCCGTGCATGAAGGTCGAGTAGGACATCCCGTTCTGGCGGGTCGCGGCGCCGATCCGGGTGATCCACAGGCGCCGGAACTGGCCCTTGCGGTCGCGGCGGTCGCGGTAGGCGTACGCCCCGGAGTGCATGACCTGTTCCTTGGCGACGCGAAGCCGCTTGTGGCGGGCGCCGTAGTAGCCCTTGGCCTGCTCGAGGATCTCGCGTCGCTTCTTCTTCGCGTGAACCGAGCGCTTCACCCTGGCCATCTACTCGCCCCCCAGGATCCGCTTGATGACCTTGGCGTCGCCCGGCGCGACCTGCGCCATGCCCTCGACCCGGCGGCGGCCGGAGCTCCGGCGCTTGCGCAGGAAATGGTTTCCGGTGGCCTTGCGGTGGAGCACCTTGCCGGTCCGGGTGACCCGGAACCGTTTGGCCGCTCCTCGGTGGGTCTTCTGCTTCATCTCGCTTACCCCTGTGCTGCTTCCGGCGGAGCCTCCGGCTCCTCGCCGTTCTTCGACGGCTTCTCCTGCTTCTTGATGGGCGCGATGACCATGACCATGTTGCGCCCGTCGAGCTTGGGGAACTGGTCTACGGTAGCAAGTTCGCTGAGGTCCTCGACGAGTCGGTCCAGGATCTTCCGCCCGAGTTCGGTGTGGGCCATCTCCCGGCCTCGGAACATGATCGTCACCTTGACCCGGGCTCCCGACTTCAGGAACCGGATGACGTGGCCCTTCTTGGTGGCGTAGTCGTGGGGATCGATCTTCGGCCGGAACTTGATCTCCTTGACCTCGATCCGTGACTGCTTGCGGCGGGCCTCCTTCTGACGGATGTCGCGCTCGTACTTGTACTTCCCGTAGTCCATGATGCGGCAGACCGGCGGCTGGGCCTGCGGGGCCACTTCGACGAGGTCGAGGTCCAGCTCCTGGGCGCGCCGGAGCGCGTCTTGAGTCGAGACGATCCCGATCTGTGCTCCGTCCGGTCCGACCAGGCGAACCTGCGGGCTCCGGATCCGGTCGTTTATGCGCGGCTCGACCGAGACCTCGGATCACCTCCCACGAACAACGAACGAGCGCCGACGATGTCGCCGGCGCTCGGGTACCTCGCACTCATTCGGGCCGAGTATAGGTGCGCGTCGAAGCGGGTGTCGAGGGTGATTCCGGACGCGAAAGCGCCCGGTCGAGGCATCGGCCGGGCGCTTTCGATGGGTTGCAACTACGAGGAGACCGGACGGACGTTCGCGGCCTGCTTGCCCTTCGGGCCGTCCACGATGTCGAACTCGACCTCCTGGCCCTCGGACAGGGTCCGGTAGCCGTCCCCCGCGATGGCCGAGAAGTGGACGAAGACGTCGTCACCGTCGGGCCGGGCGATGAAGCCATAGCCCTTCTCGTTGCTGAACCACTTCACCGTTCCCGTCGTCAAGCCGTACCTCCTTGCCGCCGGCAGCGCCGGCCCCTCGAAAAACCGCGCGAGCCTAGCACGGGGTCTAGGCACGGGCAATGGTTCACCACTCCGGCTCCAGGGGTCGGCCGTAGTCGTCCTGGAGGCGGAACGTGTCGTCCTCCGTCGTGTAGCCGTGAGCGATCTCGAGGACCCGGCCGCCCTTCGGGCCGGAGTTCGTGATGCGGTGAGGCTCCTCCGACGACACGACGAACTCGTCGCCCGGCCGCGCTTCCACGATGCGGTTCCCGATCTGGATCTTCAGACCCTCGTCCAGGACGATCCAGAGCTCGTCACGGAGGCGGTGGTAGTGCTCGGAGGTCTCGTGGCCGGGCTCCACGTGGATGACCCGCACCGACGAGGGCTGGTTCAGCGAGTACGTGGTGACCCGGCCCCACGGTTTGTCGATGATCACGTCTCCGACTCCCGCTTCGGCAGGTGATCGAGCACGTCGACGGTCTCCAGGGCCGCCATGGCGGCGTCCCATCCCTTGTTGCCGTGCTGGCCGCCGGCCCGGTCCATGGCCTGTTCGTACGTCTCGGTGGTGAGAACGCCGAACATGACCGGGACGCCGGTCTCGAGCGCGACCTGGGAGATCCCGCGGGCGGCCTCGGCGGCGATGAAGTCGAAGTGGGCGGTCTCGCCGCGGATGACGGCGCCAAGGCAGATCACGGCGTCGTAGCCGCCAGACCCGGCGAGCCGCCTGGCGGCGACGGGAAGTTCGAAAGCCCCGGGAACCCACACGAGATCGAGATCGTCTTCGGCGACGCCGTGTTTCCGGAGGCAGGCCACCGCGCCCTCAGCCAGCTTGTCGACCACCATGTCGTTGAACCGCGAGGCCACCACGGCGAACCTGCGTCCGCGGGCTTCCGATCCTCCCTGGAACGTCCGCATGGAGCTACTCCCCCAGGTCGAGCAGGTGGCCGAGCTTCTCCTTCTTCGCTCGAAGGTACTCCAGGTTCTGGGGGGTCGGATAGGTCTCCAGGGGCACGCGTTCGGAGATGGACAGCCCGTAGCCCTCGAGCCCGGCACGCTTCGACGGATTGTTCGTGAGCAGTCGCATCGAGCGGACGCCGAGGTCGTACAGGATCTGCGCGCCGATGCCGTAGTCGCGCGGATCCGGCGGGAACCCGAGCTCCACGTTGGCCTCGACGGTGTCCCGCCCCTCCTCCTGCAGCGCGTACGCGCGCAGCTTGTGGGTCAGGCCGATGGCGCGGCCCTCGTGGCCACGGATGTACAGCAGCACACCCCGGCCCTCGGTCCCGATGCGGTCGAGCGCAGCCTCGAGCTGCGTGCCGCAGTCGCATCGGAGCGAGTGGAACACGTCGCCGGTCAGGCATTCGGAGTGGACTCGGGTCAGGATCTCGGCGCCGTCGCCCACCTCACCCAGCACCATCGCGACGTGGACCCGTCCGTCCACGAGCGACTCGTACGCGATCGAGCGAAACTCGCCGAACATCGTGGGGATGGTGGCCTCGGCGACCTTGCGGACGAGCTTCTCGCGCTTGCGGCGGAACTCGATGAGGTCGGCGATCGAGATGAGCTTGAGCCCGTGCTCCTGCGCGACCCGAACGAGCTCGGGGAGGCGAGCCATCGTGCCGTCGGGGTGCATGATCTCGCAGATCACACCGGCCGGGAACATCCCGGCGAGCTTCGCGAGGTCCACGGCGGCCTCGGTGTGGCCGGCACGCTTCAGCACCCCGCCCTCTTGCGCGCGGAGCGGGAACACGTGCCCCGGCATCCCGAAGTCCTCCGGTTTCGACTCGGCGTCCGTCACCGCGAGGACCGTCGCGGATCTGTCGTAGGCGCTGGTCCCGGTCGTCGTGCCCCTGCGAGCGTCGATGGACACGGCAAACGCAGTCTCGTGGTGCGCCGCGTCCTGGGCGCTCACCATGAGGGGGATCCGGAGCTCGTCGAGGCGCCATCCAGCGCACGGCATGCACACGATCCCTCGACCGTGCGTGGCCATGAAGTTGATGGCCTCCGGCGTGACGGACTCCGCGGCCATCACGAAGTCGCCTTCGTTCTCCCGGTCCGCGTCATCGACGACGATCACCATCCGCCCGGCCTTGATGTCCTCGATCGAGTCGGCGATCGAGTCGAACCGGGGCTCCGCGATCTCCTCGCTCATCTCGGCAGCAGCCCCTCCACGTACTTCGAGATCACGTCTGCCTCCAGGTTCACGGGATCGCCCGGCGCGGCGCGACCGAGCGTGGTGACGTCGAGCGTGTGCGGGATCAGGGCGACGTCGAACGACCGTCCGTTGCGTGCCGCCACCGTCAGGCTGACCCCGTCGACAGTGACCGACCCCTTCTCCACGAGGTACCGGGACACCGATCCGGGCGCATCCACCGTGATCTCGGCGCCCTCGCCAGCTCGGTCGACGCGCGAGATCGCGCCGACGCCGTCGACGTGACCCTGCACGAGGTGGCCGCCGAGTCGGGTGGCCAGCGTGACCGGCCGTTCCAGGTTCACCGGCGAGCCGTCCACGAGCGAGCCGAGGGTCGTGCGGGCGAGCGTCTCGGGCGACAGATCGAACGCGAGCGACTCACCGTCGTTCGCGACGACGGTGAGACACACGCCGTTCACCGCGACCGACGCGCCGATGGATGAGTCCTCAGTCACCGTGGAGCACCCCACGACGATCCGGCCGCCCTGTCGGGACCGCACGGTGCCGAGCTCCTCAACGATCCCGGTGAACATAGGCCTCCACCTTGACGTCACCGCCGATGCGCTCGACTTCGGCCACCTCCAGGTCGATGGCCTCGCCGATCGACGCCAGGCCCTCGCCCCCCAGGATCCCAGGGGCCGAGGTCCCGCCGATGAGCTTGGGAGCGAGATACAGCACGACCTTGTCGACGATCCCCTCGGCCACGGCGCTCCACGCGAGTGTGGGTCCACCCTCGACGAGGGCGCTCTGCACGTCGCGCTTGCCCAGGTCCGCGATGAGGTCGGAGAGCGGGACCCCTTCGTCAACGCTCTCGTACCCGACGACGTCGGCGTCGGCGTCGCGCCACGCCTCCAGCCGGTCGGCGGGGGCCCGGTCGGTGGTGGCGACGAGTGTCGGGGCCTCGTCGGAGAACAGCGCCGACGACGCCTCCACCCGCCCGGCCGCGTCCACGAGGACCCGGAGTACGGGCCGGCCCTGGTATTCGGGATCGCGCACGGTGAGCGACGGGTCGTCGAGGATCGCCGTCCCCGCCCCGACCACGATCGCATCCGAGGCGCCGCGCAGACGATGGACGTCGGCTCTGGCCTCCTCGCCGGTGATCCATCGCGACGAACCGTCGCGTGCGGCCACCTTGCCGTCCAGCGTTGCGGCCATCTTCAACGTGACGAACGGAGAACCGGTCCGGACGTGCTTGAAGAACGCTTCGTTGATCCGTTCCGACTCCTGTTCGAGAACGCCGACCCGAACATCGACGCCGGCCGAACGAAGCCGGAGGATGCCGCGACCATCGACGACCGGATTGGGATCCACCGCCCCGACGACGACCCGCGCGATCCCCGCGTCGAGGATGGTCAGCGTGCACGGACCGGTCCGCCCGCGGTGATCACAGGGTTCGAGCGACGTGAACAGGGTGGCACCGCGCGCCCTCTCCCCCGCTTCGCGGAGCGCTACGACCTCGGCGTGCGGGGTGCCCGGCCCTTCGTGCCAGCCCCGCCCCACGACGCCGTCCCCGACGATCACCGCGCCCACCAACGGATTCGGTGACACGCGGCCTCGTCCTCGGGCCGCCAGGTCGAGCGCCTCGCCCAGGAACCTCTCGTCGTCCACGGCATCACACCTTGCGATGGCGGGCCCGCCGCGGAACGGGGAGAGCGAAGCGGCCGGGGGGCCGGCCCGGCCGGCTCCCACGCGCGTCTTCTCTCATCCCGACTGTCACGGTCGGTCCCGGAGTTCCACCGGGTCCACCCTCGAGTGGCTCCCGAGGGGTCGCGGACTCTCACCGCCGGTGGGGAGTCTCACCCCGCCCCGAAGACGAGCTTTCAGCCAGGAAGTATAGGACGGGTGACCGCGGGTCAGACGTTCGGCCGTGTATCGCCGCTACTGGCCGACGGCGTGGCGGCGGTCCACCGCGTAGGAGGACCCGGTCTCGCGCTTGGCCACCTGCTTCATCTCCGTGGCCACGGCGATGGCCTCGCCGTAGTGGCTGAACTTGCGCGTGCCGGTCGTCGCGACGCCGATGGAGATGGACACCACCGGGAAGTCCTGGGGATTGCCCTGCCGGTCCTCGACCTGGATGAACCCGCGGTCGAGATCGGGCGCGTCGTACAGCCCTCGGATCTCGACATCGAAGTTCCTGATGATGCGCTCCACGGTCTGCTCCACCGCTTCCGGCACCACCACCACGACGAAGTCGTCGCCGCCGACGTGGCCCACGAACCCCTCGGCGCGTGAGAACTCCTCCACCGCGTCCTGCAGGATCCGGGCAGTGCTCTGGATGACCCGGTCCCCCCGCAGGAACCCGTAGTGGTCGTTGTACGCCTTGAAGTTGTCGATGTCGCAGTTCAGCAACGCGAACGGGACGTTCTCCTCCACCCGACGCTGCACCTCGTCCTCGATCCGGATGTTCCCGGGAAGACCGGTGAGCGGCGAGAGATTGCGGTTGTCGCGCGCGCGGCGAAGCGTCGTCTTCACGCGGGCCAAGAGCTCGATCGGATCGAACGGCTTGATGATGTAGTCGTCCGCGCCGGCGGTGAGGCCGAGGACCTTGTCCGTCGACTGCGCCTTCGCCGTCAGCATGATGATGCAGGTGTTCGCGGTCCTCGTGTTGCGCCGAAGCCGCTGCGCCACCTCGAAGCCGTCGACGCGCGGCATCATGACGTCGAGCAGGACGAGGTCGGGCCGGATCTCCTCGGCGCGGCGGAGAGCCTCCTCTCCGTCGGTCGCCACCGAGACGTCGAACCCAGCGGACCGCAGGTTGACCTCGACGAATCTCGCGATGTCTGGATCGTCGTCGACGACCAGGATCATCTCCGCCATCTACGTCTCCCCCGTTTTCGATCGGGGGGTCCGCTCGTTGGACGAACGGCGCTCCACGATCCTCATCACGAGCTACCCCCCCGATCCCCCCGCGCCGCGCCGGCCAGTCGCTTCGCGGCCCCGGCGATGTCGTCGGCCTTGAAGATGGAGGACGCGGCCGCGAGCACCGTGGCACCGGCGTCGATGCACCGCCGTCCGGTCTCCTCGTTGATCCCCCCGTCGACCTCGATGTCGACGGCGAGCCCGCGGCGATCGATCTCCGCGCGCGCGGCCTCGACCTTGCGCAGCATGTCGTCGTTGAAGGGGGTGCCGGCGTACCCCGTCTTGTACAGGGTCATCACCAGCACGCTGTCGATGTCCTCGAGGTGCGGGAACACTCGTTCGACGGACGTCTCGGGGTTCAGGCCCAGACCCACCCGGAACTCGTGCTTGCGAGCCCGGGCGATGGTCTCGCTGGGGTCGTCGAGCGCCTCGAGGTGACACGTGACCATGTCAGTCCCTGCCGCCTGGAAGTCCTCGAACAGGTTGCCGGGAGCCTCCACCATGAGGTGGCAGTGCAGCGGCAGCCGGGTGTGCGGCCGAAGCGACTCGACCACGACCGGCCCGATCGTGAGCGGGGGCACGAAATGAGCATCCATGACGTCGACATGAAGTACGTCGGCGTACGGCTCGACGGCCTTTACCTGGTCGGCCAGGTGCGCGAAATCGGCCGAGAGGATGGATGCGGCGAGCCTGCCCACGCCGGGATTCTATCGGTCGGGAGCAGCCGAATCGCCCGAGGCCGTGCCCGGTTCCAGGCGCTCCCCCACCTCGGGGCGATGGCCGCGGACGAAGTCGCCACCACTCATGCGCCTCCGCCCGGCCGGAGCGAGCACGAGCGGAGCCACCGACCCCTCGCCCGCCGCGACGACGAAGCCGTCCCGGCCGGTCTCGAGCACGGTCCCGGGTTCGCCCCCCTCCGGTCGAACCGTCGCCCGGAACAGCTTCAGAACGTCGCCCCGGAACCGCGTCGACGCACCCGGATCCGGCGACAGCGCGCGGACACGGCGCACGATCTCCTCGGCCGGCCTTCTCCAGTCGAGCCACCGGTCGTCCGGGCCGAGCTTCGGCGCGAACGTCGCGAGCGCGTCGTCCTGGGGCGTCGATTCGAGGTCGCCCGCGGCGAGGCGATCGACCGTGTCGAGGAGCAAGCGCGCCCCGACCGCCGCCAGTCGGTCGCCGAGCGAGCCGGCGTCATCTTCGGCATCGACGGCCTCCTCGGCCCGCAGCAGGATCGGGCCGGTGTCCATCCCCTCGTCCATGCGGATCGTCGTGACGCCCGTGACGTCGAGGCCTTCGATGAGCGCATGTTGCACCGGCGCCGCGCCCCGGAGCTCCGGTAGCAGCGAGAAGTGCAGGTTCACCGGGGCGATACGCGGAAGCTCGAGCACCGCCGCGGGCAGGATCTCGCCGTACGCCGCGACGACCAAGACGTCGGGTTCGGAGTCGCGCAGCCGCTCAAGTCCATGGCCCGACTTCACGGTGGGCGGTTCGAAGAGCTCGACGCCGAGACGCCGAGCTGCATCGGCCACCGGCGTCGGGGTCAGCTTCGATCCGCGGCCCGCCGGCTTCGGCTCGCGCGTGGCAACGAGCGCGAGGTCGTGTTCCGATCCGGCCAGTGCCTCCAGCGAAGGCACCGACCACCGGTCGCTCCCCAGGAACACCACTCGCAACGGCTCCATGTGTGCGGAGAGCCTACGGGGTGAACGCGGCGAGGCGAGGTGACTACAGCTCTCTAGCAGGGTGAGAGCCCCGCCCGGCGAGCCCGATCTCCTGCTCCCGGATCAGGCGCATCGCCTCACGGCGATCCGGATCCGACAGCCGATCGATGAACAGGATGCCGTTCACGTGATCGGTCTCGTGCTGCATGATCCTGGCCAGGAACCCCTCGGCCTCGAACGTGGTCGGGGTGCCGTCGAGATCCAGCGCTTCCACGCGGCAGCTCATCGCGCGTTTCGTCGGGAAGTACATCCCGGGGATGGACAGGCAACCCTCGTCGCCCTCCTGCTCTCCCTCCGGATCATGGAGGACGGGGTTCACGAGCTTTCGCGGACCCGAGCCGTCATCGAACACGATCACGCGGAGCGACACGCCGACCTGCGGGCCCGCCAAACCGACGCCCGGCGCGTCGTACATCGTCTCGAGCATGTCGTCGGCGAGTCTCTCGAGCGCGTCGTCGAGCCGCTCGACGTCTTGGCCGGGCTCCCGAAGGACCGGGTCGCCGAATCGCCTGATGGGGAGGATGGCCACTCGCGTGCTCCTGTTCCTGCTCACAGATGCGGCTCGGCCTCGACGCGGGTCACGATCCCACGCTCGGCGAGCGATCGTACGATGCGTCCGAACTCCTCGAGCCGCTCGGGCGCGACGGTGACCAAGCATACCGTCTCGTCTCCGAGCGAGGTCTCGAGGACGTGCACCGGATCTGTCACGTCGAGCTCCCTCCGAAGTGACGGCGTGCCGGTCACTCGGAAGACCGGATGGCCGGCGGGGAATCCTGCCTTGGCGCGACGCTCCAGCTCGGCTCGGTAGTAGCGGGATGGGTTGCCCTGGACCAGTGCCTGGATCGCGGGGTCGTTCGCGGCGCGCGACTGCACGATCACACGACCCTGCGGCCGGGCCCATCCCGCGGCTTCCATCCAGATCGCCAGCGATCGTTCCATCGCCGAGATTCCCGGACGTCGCGCGGCGAGATCGGCGTCGAGGATCCCGACCAGGTCGAGCCGGGGCGCACCGACGTCTTTCACGGTCTCGACCCCCCCGACGGTGATGCCATCGGGTTGCAAGCGATCGGCACGCCGCACGTTCGAGCCGGTGATGGCGGCGGCCCACTCCGCCGCGCGCTCGGCGCCACCCCGAGCGATGCCGAAGTCGCTCGCACCGCAGTGAGCGCACCGGCCCTCCGCCTCGCAGACCGCGCACCGGACACGTCCTTCTTCCAGCCGGAGGATGCCGCCGCACTCCGCGCATGCGGCCGGCTCGTTGCAGTTCCGGCACACGCGCGCGACCCCATAGCCCGGTAACGGCGCGAACAGGAAGCCCGAGCGTGCCTCTCTTAACGCAGCCACGAGCCGGGGCGCGCGACCCTCCGGCCCGGGCTTCACCACCTCGACCGGCGGCCAGGCACGAGTGGCGGGCACGACGTCCGCGGCGTGGAGCATCTGCGCCTCTGCGGAGTGGCACAGCGCCGACATCACGAAGACGGCCCCGTCGATCCGGGCTCGGGTGTTCGCCACGTCCCGCACGTGGAAGTACGGAGAGCGTTCCTCACGATGCAGGGCATGGCTCTCGCGCGACAGCCAGATCAACCCCAGGTCCGAGACCGGCGCGAACACCACCCCACGCGTCCCCACGACCACGTCGTACCGGCCGGCCTGGATGTCGAGCCACATCCGGTACCGGGCCCGCTTGTCGCCGCCGACGAACATCGCGACGCGTTCCCCGAACGCGCCCATCAACGCTTCGGCAGTCGCGGGGAGAGGGTCGGCTTCCGGAACGATGACGATCGCACGCCTCCCCGCGTCGAGACACGCACCGACAGCTTCCACCGCCGTCTGCTGCTCCAGCTCGGGAACCGGCCGAAGCCGATACGTCTCACCGTTCCCATGCCCGATGGCCCCGAGAAGGCGATCGCCTTCGCGATAGACATCGAGCGATTGCGGCGGGGGCGGAGAGGCGCCCTCGAGCGAGCCAGAGCGAGCGAGTGGGGTGTCTCTCCGCGCCACGTTGGTGTCCTCCGATGCGACACGAGGCGGATGGGAGCGCGTGATGACCGACGCCAGAGGAGCCACGTATCGGCTCGAAACCCACCTGAGGAGTTCGAGCATCCGATCGTCGAAGAACTGGACGGGCGAGACAGCCGTCTGGATCCTCAGCATCCTTGAGGGAACGTCGTCGGTCGTGCCGAGTACCCAGCCCCGCGTGAGTTTTCCGTGGAACCTGAATCGAACGAGCGACCCGATGCCGGCCTGCAACTCCGTGGGCAGCTCGTAGGTGAACGGACGGTCGAGCGAGAGGATCGGCCGGTCGATGCAGACCGCGACGGGGCCGGACAGAGGGCTCGGGGGGCTCAAGAGCGAGGCCCCTGCACGATGTCAGATTGGGGAAAAGAGCCGAGCGATAGCCCGCCGATCGGACAGAGCGTCGCTACAGCCCGAGCGCCCGTCGGAGGTCGTCGGCGCGATCCGTCTCCTCCCAGGAGAACCCCTTGCGCCCGAAGTGGCCGTACGCCGCGGTCTCGCGGTAGATCGGCCGGCGGAGGTCGAGGTCGCGGATGATCGCGGCGGGCCGGAAGTCGAACAGCTCCTGGATCGCCTGGAGGATCTTGTCCGGGTCCACGTGCTCCGTGTCGAACGTGTCGATCATCAACGAGACGGGCTTCGCGGTGCCGATCGCGTACGCGACCTCGAGCTGCACACGATCCGCGGCGCCGGAAGCCACGAGGTTCTTCGCCACATACCGGCTCATGTACGCCGCCGACCGGTCGACTTTCGTCGGGTCCTTGCCGCTGAAGCAGCCACCGCCGTGCGGCGCCATGCCACCGTAGGAGTCGACGATGATCTTCCGACCGGTCAAGCCCGTATCGGCCTTCGGACCGCCGATCTCGAAGCGCCCGGTGGGGTTCACGAGCACGCGGACGTTCTCTCGGTCCAGCTCGATCTCCCGGAGCACCGGGTCGATAACCTCGGCCGCGACGTCCGGCGCGAGCAGCGTTTCGACGTCGACCTCCTCACGGTGTTGCGCCGAGATCAGCACGGTGTCGACGCGCACCGGCCGGCCGTCCTCGTACTCGATCGTGACCTGGCTCTTGCCGTCGGGACGGAGGTACGGGATCACGCCGGCCTTCCGCACGTCGGCGAGCCGCTTGGCCAGGCGATGCGCGAGCGCGATCGGAAGCGGCATCAGCTCGTCGGTCTCACGGCAGGCGAACCCGAACATCATCCCCTGGTCGCCGGCGCCGACCGTGTCGAGCAGATCGTCGGAGCCGCCGCGGCGCTCGAGCGCGTCCTCCACACCGAGCGCGATGTCCGCCGACTGTTCCTGGATCGCCGTCATGACGCCACAGGTATCGCCGTCGATGCCGAACTTCGCGTCGGTGTAACCGATATCGAGGATCGTCTTGCGCACGATGCTCGGGATGTCCACATAGATCTCGGTGGAGATCTCCCCGGCCACCAGGACGAGTCCCGTGGTCACGAGGGTCTCGCAGGCCACCCGCCCGTGCGGGTCCTCGGCCATGATCGCGTCGAGGACCGCGTCGGAGATCTGGTCCGCGAGCTTGTCCGGGTGCCCCTCCGTGACGGACTCGGAGGTGAACAGGTAGCGCCGTGTCATCCGGCGGATTATAGACAGACGGACCGACGCTTCCAGGAGGCGAGGATTGTTCCCCGGACTGTGGAAACTCGTATCGCTGCGGTGCAAGCGCCTCAGTGATGTGGGCAGGGACGATCGCGCCTTGAGGCTGGCCGAACGCCTCACCAAGTGGCGGCCGCACGACCCCAACTCCTGGATCGTCCTGCTCGCGGCGCATCGACGGGCAGAGATGGCTCCGTCCGAGCAGGAGGTGTTCCTGCGTGAGGCTGTCGTCGCGAACCCCGGGAGCGACGAGCTGGCGTACTACCTGAGCCGGACGCTCGTGGATCAGGAGCGGGGCGACGAGGCCATACGCCTGCTGACCGACCTCCGGACACGGGATCCGGACTCACCGCTCTCATACTTGGGGCTCGCGTTCGCGCTGGTCCCAGACGGGGATCGAGACGAGCAGCTTCGGTTGGCGACACAGGCCGCGGAGCGGGTGCGACAGGACACGCGCCCCCTCCAGCTGCGCGACATCGCGATGTTCCTCCTGTTCGTGCCCGAGGAGCGATCCCGCTCCCTCGAGTTCCTTCAGTTGGCGGCGAGGGCCAACGATGCCTGGGCCGACCTCATGCTCTCCGTGGTCCTGGCCCCATCCGACCCGGGAACCGCCGCCGCTCACCGCACCCGGGCGATGCGGCGATGGAGCGCGCCAAGCTCGTTCGACGACGAGTACGAGGCGTTCGAGGCCGTCTGGAAGAAGGAGCTCGAGCGAACCGGAGAGGCGCCGGTACCGCCTAGCTCGTGACGAGCTTGGCGACGCGGTCGAGGATCGCGTTCGCCAGCTCCCGTTTCGTCCAGCTCCTGAGGGGCTGGTCGTCTCCCGTCGCGGACAGGATCATCGCGTCGTTCGTGTCGCTGCCAAAGCCGGTTCCCTCGCGCCCGACCTCGTTCACCACGATCAGATCGAGGCGCTTCTCGGTCAGCTTGCGGCGTCCGGCCTCCTCGAGATCGTTGGTCTCGGCTGCGAAGCCGACGAGCACGGGCCGCTCCGGGAGGTCGCCGAGCTCGCGCAACACGTCGGGGGTCCGCTCGAGCCGGATCTCCGGGATCCCGGACTCCTTTTTCAACTTGTGGTCGGCCTGTTCGGACGGGCGGAAATCGGCCACCGCGGCGGCTTTGATCACCGCGTCGACCTCACCTGCCTCGGCCATGACCGCGTCGCGCATCTCCTGGGCCGTCTCGACGCGCACGACGCGCATGCCGTCCGGTTCCGGCAAGGACACCGGACCTCTCACCAGCACCACGTCGGCGCCTCGCGCCCGGGCCTCCTCGGCGATGGCGTAGCCCATCTTCCCGCTGGACCGGTTCCCGATGAACCGGACGGGATCGATGGGCTCGTGCGTCGGCCCGGCCGTCACGAGGATCCGCCGGCCGGCGAGGTCGCGTCCCTCCGAGAGCACCGCCTCCATCGCCGCGAGGATCTCCTCCGGCTCGGCCATCCGTCCGGGACCCTCGTCGCCGGCCGCAAGCGATCCGCTCACGGGACCGACGAACGTCGCGCCGCGGCGCTCCAGCTCGCGGATGTTCGTTTGGGTGGCCTCGTTTTCGTACATGCCGGTGTGCATGGCCGGCGCGAGCACGAATGGGCACCGAGCCTCCAACAGTGTCGAGGTCAGCATGTCGTCGGCGATGCCGAACGCGAGCTTCGCGATCACGTTGGCGGTGGCGGGCGCGACGACGGCGATGTCGGCCTGGTGCGCCATCCGGACGTGCACCACCCGCGAAGGATCCTCAAAGACGTCAGTGCGGACCGGCCGCCCGGACAGCGCGGCGAAGGTGGCCTCACCGACGAAATGCGTCGCCCCGCGCGTCATGACGACCTGCACGGTGGCACCCGCGGACGTCAGCAGCCGCAGCAGGTACGCCGCCTTGTACGCAGCGATGCCGCCGGTGACGCCGAGCAGAACGCGCCGCCCGGCCAGCGGCGAACGATCCCGAGTGCTACTTGATGCCGACACCCTCGGGCCGCTCGAAGACGATCTTGCCTTCGGCGATCTCCTGCAGGGCGATCGACAGGGGCTTGTTGCGAAGGCCACCCGACTCGATGAGCGGCGGCACGAACTCGCCGCGGCCCTCGCCGAGCTGGCTGTAATAGGAGTTGATCTCGCGGGCCCGCTTCGCCGCGAGGATGACGAGCGAGTACTTCGAATCCATCCCCTCGGCGTTGAGCAGGTCGTCGATCTTCGGTTCGATCATGATGTCGATTCCTTGGTCCGGCGTGCCTCGATGATAGCAAGCACCCCCTCCGCCGCCCGCTCCAGGTCGTCGTTCTCCACGACGTGATCGAACCAGGACTGCTGCGAGAGCTCGTCCTCGAAGGCCACGCGGAGCCGCTCCTCGAGCTCCCCCGGGTCCTCGGTGCCCCGCTGGCGGAGCCTTCGCTCGAGCTCCTCCCGGGAGGGCGGCGCGATGAACACGAGGACGGCGTCGGGCACGCGCTGCCGGATCAGCTCGGCGCCCTGCACGTCGATCTCGAGCAGGACGTCCCGGCCCTCCGTTCGAGCCCGATCCACCGGCTCGCGCAGCGTGCCCGAGCGGTGGCCGAACATCGAGGCCCACTCCAGGAAGGCGTCATCCTCGATCAGCCGGTCGAACTCAGCTTCGGACATGAACCGGTACTCGCGGCCATCGACCTCGTCCTCCCGAGGCGCGCGTGTCTTCGCCGACACCGAGAAATAGAGAGACGGGTCGCGCGTGAGCAGTTCCTTGACGACGCTGCCCTTCCCCACCCCGGAGGGGCCGGAGATGACGAACAGCCCGCCCTGTCGAGGAGCCGAGTGAACCTACTTCTTGGCGAACTCGTCGAGGAGTGCGCTGCGCTGCTTCGCCCCGAGACCGCGGACCCGACGGCTCGCCGAGATGTCGAGCTTCTCCATCAGCTTCCTTGCCCGGACCTTCCCCACGCCGGGCAGGGATTCGAGGACCGTGGACACCTTCATCTTGCCGACGGTCTCGTTGGTTTGCAGGTTGAGGATGTCAGAGAGCGAGCGTTTCCCCGACTTCAGCTCCTGCTTGACCTCGGCCCGTTTGCGGCGAGCCTCGGCGGCCTTCTCGAGCGCTTGCCTTCTCTGTTCCTCGTTGAGTACCGGCAGGGGCATGTCGCACTCTCCTTCTGGAGCCTCGGGCTGACGAAGCCGGGATTATAGGCAGGCACCCTCGACGCCAGCAAAGGCATCTCGACCTCCGCTCGACGTTGAGATGATGAACTTTTAAATCTCGGCGAGTACCGCCCTGGCCGCGGCGGGCGGGTCGGCCGAGTCGGTGATGGGTCGGCCGACGACGATGTAGTCGGCGCCCGATGCGATGGCCTCGTGCGGCGTGATGACTCGCGCGTGATCGTTCGCACCGGCACCCGCCGGGCGGACGCCGGGGACCACGATGATCGGGTCGTCGCCGAGCACTTCACGGACCGTCTTCACGTCATCGCCGGACACGACGACGCCTGCCGCTCCCGCGGACACCGCCTCGAACGCGAGCGACGCCGGCGACGCGAGCGACTCGCCGCCGATGCTCGACAGCACCGTGACCGCGACGACGGAGGGTGGTTCGAACCCCGCATCCTTCGCGCCGGCCTCCGCCTCGCGCACCGCGGCTTCGACCATGGCCGGGCCGCCGAGTGCGTGCACGGTGAGGAGCGCGGGCCCGAGCCGCCCGGCGTTGCGAGCGGCGCGGCCCACGGTGGTGGGGATGTCGTGCAGCTTGAGATCGAGGAACACGGGGGCATGTTCCCGGACGCGACCGACGGCATCCGGGCCTGCGGCCGTGAACAGCTGAAGCCCCACCTTGAGCAGCCTCACCGCCCCGGAGAGCTGTTCGGCGAGGTCGACAGCTGTGGCCACGTCCGACGTATCCAGGGCCACCACCAGCGGATTCGTGCCTTCAGCGGGCACGTCAGGCCTCCGCTGGTTGCTTGTGAGCGCGGCCGCGAAGGGCGACCGGGGACGTCAGTCCGTGCTCCATGAGGTAGCTCCCTACGCCCACGGCGATGTCCACCGGCGCCGATGGGTTCGAGAACATCGCCGTGCCGACCTGGACAGCCGAGGCGCCCGCCAGCATGAACTCGAGCGCGTCGTCCGCGGTGCTGATGCCACCGACGCCGATGATCGGCGTGTCGGGAAGGGCCTCGGCAACGCGATCCACGGCGAGGAGGGCGATGGGCTTGATCGCGGGACCCGACAGCCCGCCTTGACCGGAGGCGAGTTTCGGACGCGAGGCCCCCGTGTCGATCGCGAGCCCGGGGATCGCGTTGATCAAGGTGAGGCCGTGCGCGCCCGCGCCGACGCATTGCCTCGCCACCTCCACGACGTCCGCTCCATCGGCTGAGAGCTTCGCAAACACGGCGACGCGCGAGATGTTGGCGACCTCCGAGACCACCTCGGCGGCCCGGGTCGGAGAGGTCGCGAACGGTCGACCATCTCGATCTGCGTCCGGACATGAGAGGTTGAGCTCCAGCGCGCTGACGGCCCGCAACGCGATCAATCGCGCCGCCACGCGGGAGAACTCTTCGACCGCCGTTCCCCCGATGGACGCGAACAGCGGCACGCCGATCCTGGTGAGGGTCGGGAGCTCCGCGACGAACGATTCGACCCCCTCGTTCTGCATGCCGATCGCCGAGAGCAACCCCGACGACGTCTCGGCCATCCGGGGGGTGGGCGCGCCGAGGTCGGGTTCGGCCGTCACGCTGCGGGTCACGATCCCGCCCACCTTGCGAAGATCGAGAAGGCCGGACAGCTCCTTGGTGGACGTGAGGCAGCCCGAGGCGATCATCACCGGTGTGGGGAGCCGAACCCCGGCCAGGTCGACCCCGAGCGTCGGCTTCACTGGGCCATCGCTTCGGCGTCGGCCGGGAGGTCTTCCAACGGCGGGGACCCTGTCATCCGACCGAGCCATCGCTCCCACCGCACCCGCCCTGCGTTGAACACCGGTCCCTCCACGCACGCCCGCGCGTTCACGAGTCCGGCTCCTCGAGGCCCGGAGACCGGGACGACGCAGGTCAGACAGAGCCCGAGCCCGCAGGCCATGAGCTCCTCGACGGCCATCTGGGCAGGGATGCGTCGACCACGGCACAGGTCGGCGGCTCCTCGCAGGATCTCCGGGGGCGCCACCGCGTAGACGACCTGCGAGGTGGATCGCTCGAGCGTGGCTGCGAGCACCTCGAGCGGTTCGGCCCGCTCCCCCACGCTCCCATCTTCCGTTCCGATCGTGATCGAGTGAGCCAGGCGTTTGCCTTCGATCGGCTTGAGTAGTCGATCCTGGGACTCCGCGCACACCACCATGTCCACGCGTTTGCCGCGGGTCCGGAGCTCCTCGGCCAGGAAATACAACGGCGCGGCGCCGTATCCGACGCCGAACAGGAGGCAGTTCGTGGGGCGCGGGAGGCCGAACCCGTTGCCGCACGGCCCGATCATGTCGACGAACTCGTGCGCCTGGGCCTCGGCGAGCCACGTCGAACCGGGGCCGCGCCGATCGACGATGAGCTCAACGGTCCCGGCCCATCCTCCGCGCCGGGACGCCTGGTGGATGAAGAAGGGCCGGCGGAGGAAGTAGGCGCGCCCGTCGGGAACGGCCACCTCCACGAACTGCCCCGGCTTGGCCCGCTCCGCGATCTCCGGAGCGACAAGGGTCACCGACTGGAAGGCCCCGGCCGCGCGGGACGACAGGACCTCGCAGCGAGCCCGGATCATCCCCCGACGCTCCCCGCAGCAGCGTCCCCGGACACCTCGAGCTCGAGCTGCGCAGGGCCTGTCTCGGGCGCGAACGCGTGGAGCTCTTGCAACGACCGAGGGAGGTGGCCGTCCGTGCCGAGCGCCTCGATCCCCTGCACCGCCGCAACGACGCCTGGGATCGTGGTGATGCAAGGGATGCCGGCGGCAGCCGCAGCGGTTCGGATGAAGTAGCCGTCGCCGCGCGGCTCACGGCCGAACGGCGTGTTCACGATGAGGTCGACCTTCCCCGCTTCGATGAAGTCGACGACGTTCGGATGCCCCTCGGAACGCTTGCGCACCGACGACACGGGGATCCCGGCTCGCGAGAGCACGGCTGCGGTCCCCCGGGTGGCGGTGAGCCGGAACCCGAGCTGTGCGAGTCGCTGGGCCGGGAGGATGATGCTGCGCTTGTCGCGGTTCGCCACGCTGACGAAGACGGTCCCGGATCGCGGCAGGCCGGCGCCGGCGCCGATCATCGCCTTGGCCAGGGCCAGGCCGAGGTCGTCGGATGTCCCCATGACCTCGCCGGTGGACTTCATCTCCGGGCCGAGGATCGTGTCCACGCCGGCGAAGCGGCCGAACGGCAGGACCGGAGCCTTCACGCTCACGTGCGAGAGCCGCCGGTATCGCGACCCTCCCCGCGGGAGGAGATCGCTCTCTTCGAGCTCCTTCAGGGTCCGGCCCGTCATCACGAGCGTGGCGATCTTCGCCAGGGGGACGCCGGTCGCCTTCGAGACGAACGGCACCGTCCGCGAGGCTCGCGGATTCGCTTCGAGGATCCAGACCCTGTCGTCCTTCACCGCCATCTGGACGTTGAGGATGCCGCGGACGCCGAGGGCGCGTGCCAGCCGGCGGGTGGCCTCCTCGGCATGGTCGAGGTCGTCGTCGGTGAGCGTCGAGGGCGGGATGACGCACGAGGAGTCGCCCGAGTGGACGCCGACCTCCTCGATGTGCTCCATCACGGCGCCGATGAACACGTCACCGTTCGCGTCAGCGATGGCGTCGACGTCGATCTCGATCGCTCCCTCCAGGAACCGATCGATGAGCACGGGGTGCTCCGGGCTCGCCTCGGCCGCCGTCCGGACGAAGCCGGCCAGCTCGTCCTCGCCGTACACGATCTCCATGGCCCGTCCGCCGAGGACGTAGCTCGGCCGGACCAGGACCGGGTATCCGATGCGCCGTGCGATCTCTCTGGCCTCCTCGAGGTCGCGGGCCTCGCCGTGCGGCGGCGCGGGCAGGTCGAGGTCGCGGCAGAGCGCCGCGAACTTCCCGCGGTCCTCCGCGAGGTCGATGGAAGCCGGAGACGTCCCGAGGACGGTGAAACCGTTCCGCTCGAGGGTGGGGGCGAGCTTCAGTGGGGTCTGTCCCCCGAGCTGGACGATCACGCCGACGGGTTGCTCCTCTTCGCACACCGCGAGCACGTCCTCGGCCGTGAGCGGCTCGAAGTATAGCCGGTCGCTCGTGTCGTAGTCGGTGGAGACGGTCTCGGGGTTCGAGTTCACCATGACCGCTTCGAAGCCGGCGTCCGCGAGGGCGAACGCGGCGTGCACGCACGCATAGTCGAACTCGATGCCCTGGCCGATGCGGTTCGGTCCGGCCCCCAGCAGGACCACCCGCGGCTTCGCGGCCGGGCGGACCTCGGAGTCCTCCTCGTACGTCGAGTAGTAATAGGGCGTCCGAGCGGCGAACTCGCCACCGCATGTGTCGACCGTCTTGAAGACCGGTCGGACGCCCGTCGCGTCCCGTCGCGCCTTCACCCCCTCTACGGACGAGCCGGTGAGCGTCGCGATCCGGCGGTCCGAGAACCCGAGCTGCTTCGCCTCGAGCAGCGCGTCCCGGTTGAGGTCCCCGAGATCCTTGCCCTGCAAGGCTTTCGAAACGTCCACGACCTGGGCGATCTGGTCCACGAACCACGGATCGATCCCAGAGGCCTCAGCCACCTCGTCCACGGAGTGTCCGGCGAGCAAGGCCCCTTCCACGAGATGCAGGCGGCGCTCGGTCGGGCGCCCGAGGTCGGCCAGCAGGCCGTCGTCATCCGTGATGCCGGCCTTCCCCTCGTCGAATCCCGATCGCTCGAGCGAGCGCCACGCCTTGCCCAGCGCTTCCTTGAACGTGCGGCCGATCGCCATCACTTCGCCAACCGATTTCATGACCGTGGAGAGGGTGGGATCGGCCTGAGGGAACTTCTCGAAGGCGAACCTCGGGATCTTCACCACGACGTAGTCGAGCGTGGGCTCGAACGCCGCGGGTGTCTCGCCAGTGACGTCGTTCGTGATCTCGTCGAGGCGGTACCCGACGGCGAGGAGGGCCGCGATCTTCGCGATGGGGAACCCGGTCGCCTTCGAGGCGAGCGCGCTCGACCGCGAGACCCGCGGGTTCATCTCGATCACCACCATCCGGCCGTCGCGGGGATCGACGGCGAACTGGATGTTCGACCCGCCGGTTTCGACGCCGATGGCTCGGATGCACGCGAGCGCGGCGTCGCGCATCTCCTGGTATTCGCGGTCTGTCAGGGTCTGCGCCGGGGCCACCGTGATCGAATCGCCCGTGTGCACCCCCATCGGGTCGACGTTCTCGATCGAGCAGATCACCACGCCGTTGTCGGCGCCATCGCGCATCACCTCGAGCTCGAACTCCTTCCACCCGGCGATGGATTCCTCGATGAGGATCTCGGTGATGGGGCTCGCGGCCAGGCCTCGCGCCGCGATCCGCCCGAACTCTTCGGCGTTCCAGGCGATGCCCGTCCCACCTCCGCCAAGGATGAACGAGGGCCGCACCATGATCGGGTAGCCGATCTCCGCCGCGACCTTCCGCGCCTCTTCCGTCGAGTACGCGAACCCGCTTCGCGGCAACGGGAGCCCGGCCTTCTCCATGGTCTCGCGGAAGAGCCGGCGATCCTCGGCGCGATGGATCGCGTCGAGCCCGGCGCCGATGAGCCGGACCCCGAACTTCTCGAGCACGCCGGACTCCGCCAGCGCGACCGCGACGTTCAACCCGGTCTGTCCTCCGAGTGTCGGGAGCAGGACG
>JBKOXF010000048.1:0-16658 GCA_046724795.1 Actinomycetota bacterium
CCCGAGCGGCGGTGCCACGGGCATGTCCGCGCTCACGGTCAACACCGGCAGCGCGGGCAGCGTGGGCACGGTGCTGGTGAACGGCGATGGGCTGACCCTGTACCACTGGAAGGGCGAGACCACTTCCAGCCTGAAGTGCACGGGTTCGTGCCTGTCGACGTGGCTCATCGCGACGGTCAATGGCGGGGGCGCGCCCACGGAAGGGATGCACGTCACCGGAAAGCTCGCGACATTCACCAGATCCGACGGCGCCGGCACTCAGATCACGTACAACGGCATGCCCCTGTACACGTACACGGGCGACTCGAAGGCCGGCGAGGCGAACGGCCAGGGTCTCGATGGCGTGTGGTTCGCCGTCACGCCGTCGATGTCCGCGGCCGGCACCTCATCGGGTGGGGGGTACAACCGCGGCGGCGGGTACGGAGGCGGCGGCTACACCCCGTGAGCCGGGGTCGTCCTACCCGACGACCTTTCCGAAGCGGACGTCGCGGCGCGGAACTCTGACCAACCGGTCCTGCTTGTCCCGAAGGACGTACGTCTCGGATCCGTGGTCGTAAAGCTCGAGGACGCCGACGGCTTCCTGGAGCAAACCGTTCGGGAGCTCCCACTGGAACGACACCCGCTTGCCGATGTCGCTCGGTTCGACCAGGTTCCGGCCGGTCGGGGTCATCGCCGGATCCTCACGATCGTGTCGGGCGGGGGTTCGGCGTACGCGTCGGGATGGATGGCCCAGGCCATGATGTCGAGCCCGTCGACGATGCGAGGGCCCGGGCGCGAGAAGTACGACGTCGCGTCCACGGCGAACACGTTCTCCTCTCTCGCCGCCGGGGTGTCGGCGAACTCCGGGTTCAGGAAGAGGCGCGCGCCTTCCTCCTCCGCCTCGTCGAGGTAATAGCCGCAGGGCATGAACACGACGACCTCCGGCGTGGCGTCTCGGATCTCCCGCCAGGAGGCCGTCCGCGATGGTTTCCCCTCCTCCGTGAGCAGGTTGGTCCCGCCGGCGAGCTCGACCATCTCGGGGACCCAGTGACCGCCGCCGAACGGCGGATCGAACCACTCCAGCGCCAGGACGCGGATCGTCGGCAGCCGGAGCGCCGTCGTCTTCACCGTCTCCACCCTCGCGCGGAGGGATTCGGTGAGCTCCTTGGCCTCCTTCTCCCGGTCGAGCAGCTTCCCCACCGCCTCGATCGAGACGAAGATCTCCTCGAGGGTGGTCGGCTCGAGGGAGAGCACCTTCGTGGTCTCGGCGAGCCCGATGTCCGAGAGCGCATCCCGGACCTGACCGGTGTCGATCGAGCACACGCGACAGAGGTCCTGCGTGAGGATGACATCCGGTTGGATCCGCTCGAGCATCGCCCGATCCAACGCGTAGAGCGGTTCCTTCGCGTCCATCTTCGCCCGCACCGCTTCGTCGATCTCTCGCGACGACAGCACGCCCTGCGGGAGCGACGGACGCATGACCACCGGCTTCTCCCGAGCCTCCGCCGGGTAGTCGCACTCGTGTGTCACGCCCTCGAGCGAGTCGCCGAGTCCGAGGGCGAACACGATCTCGGTGGCCGACGGCAGCAGCGAGACGATCTTCATCGCTGCAGCGCGCCCAGCTGGAACGGCGACTCCAAGATGTCGCCGAGGAACCGCAGGGCGCGGCCGGCCTCGGCGCCGTCGAGCAGCCGGTGGTCGAACGAGAGCGACAGCGTCATCGCCGGCCGGGCCTCCACCTCGCCGTCGACGACCAGCGCCCGGAGCTCCACCACGCCGATGGCGAGGATGGCGGCCTCCGGGAAGTTGATGATCGGCGTCCCGTACTCGGAGCCGAAGCTTCCGACGTTCGACACGGTGATGGTCGACCCCACGAGCTCATCCGGTGTGCTCTTCCCTTCGCGGGCCCGTTTGGTGAGCATGGCGATGTCGCGGGCCAGCTCGACCACGCCCTTGGTCTGCGCGTCGCGTACCACCGGGACCATGAGCCCTCGTTCCGTGTCCGTGGCGATCCCGACGTTGACCGACCCGTGCAACACGATCTCGTGCGCATCGACGTCGAATGACGCGTTCAACATGCGGTGCTCGCGACAGGCATCGACCAGCGCGCGCACGACGATGGGCAGGGGGCTGATCCGGTCGCCGGACTGTTCCTGGAGCTCTCTGCGGAACTGGTCCAAGTAGAAGGCGTCCACGGTCAGGAAGGTGGTGACGTGCGGGATCTCCCGCGCCGACCGCGCCATCTTCTCGGCGATCAGCCGCCGCGTGCCGCGGACGGGGACGCGCTCCTCGCCTTCGCGCGGCGGAGTCGCCGTCACGGGCCCCCGCTCGGCGGCCTTCTCGACGTCTTCCCGCGTCACCCGGCCGTCGGGCCCAGTTCCGGTGACCGCGGAGAGGTCCACCCCGAGCTCCTTGGCCAGCCGCCGCACCGGCGGTGAGGCGGGCACCGGGCTCCCCTTCTCCGTGCGCCGGGCGGAGCGGGGCGAATCGGCTGCAGCGGCCGGTTCCTCCTCCTCGACGCCGTAGCCCACGAGCACCGGCGTCCGCTTCGGTTTCCCGGCCGGCGCGGGCTCGGCACCCGGCGCTGGCTCCTCCGCGCCCTCGACCTCGATGCTCACGAGCGGCTTCCCGACGAACACCACCTCGCCCTCGGCGCCGTGCAGCTTCGTCACCGTGCCGGCGAAGGGCGACGGGATCTCTACCAGCGCTTTCGCCGTGTTCACCTCGACCAGGGGCTGGTTCAGCGCGACCTTCTCCCCCTCGGCCACCAGCCACTTCACGATCTCGGCCTCCTCCAGGCCCTCGCCGAGGTCGGGGAGCAGGAAGTCACGGGCTGCCATCAGTACTCGACCGTCTTCTGCACCGCGCTCGTGATGCGATCGACGGTCGGCACGTAGTGCTGCTCGATCGTCGCGGGCGGGTAGGGGATGTCGTAGCCGGCCACTCGAACGATCGGCGCTTCGAGGTAGTCGAAGCAGTCCTCGACCAGCCGCGCCACGATCTCGGCACCCATCCCGAGCGTGAGTGGCGCCTCGTGCACCACCACGGCACGCCCTACGTTTCGGACCGTTTCGGCCAGCGCCTCCAGGTCGAGCGGCACCAGGGAACGCAGGTCGAGCACCGCGCACTCCGTTCCCTCGGCCGACAACCGGTCCGCGGCCTGGAGGGATCTCGCCACCATGGCGCCGTACGTGATGATCGCGCAATCGGATCCCTCGCGCACGAGCCGGGCTCGCCCGATCGGCAAGCCATCGGCGCTCAGTTCGCCCGACTCCTTCGACCAGTACCGGCTCTTCGGCTCGAAGAAGATGACCGGGTCGGGATCGGCGATCGATCGCCGGAGCAGCGAGTACGCGTCGAGGGGCGTCGACGGTGTCACGATCTTCAGGCCGGCGGTGTGCACGTAGTACGCCTCGGGTGAGTCGTTGTGATGCTCGGCGCCACCGTACCCGCCTGCGTACGGGATGCGCATCACCATCGGCACGTGCTGGTGACCGCGGGAGCGCATCCGGTACTTCGCGATGTGCGAGATGACCTCGTCGAGCGCCGGGTAGGAGAACCCGTCGAACTGCATCTCGCAGATCGGATGCCACCCGGCCAGGCCCAGTCCCAGGGACACACCTGCGATGGCCGACTCGGCGAGGGGCGTGTCGAACACGCGCTCCGGACCGAACTCCTTCTGCAATCCGTCGGTCACGCGGAAGACGCCACCGAGCTTGCCGACGTCCTCGCCCAGCACGAGCGTGCGCTCATCCTCACGGAGCGAGTCACGAAGCGCCTGGTTCAGCGCGGCGACCATGGTGAGCTCAGCCATCGCCGACGACCTCGTCCCGTTGGCGCCGGAGCGACTCCGGCAGCTCCGCGAACACCCACTCGAACATCTCCTCGACCGGCCGTGGCTCCGACCCGATCACGCCTTCTCGGATCCGCAGCATCTCGTCCGAAGCCTCCACCTCGCACTGCGCGACGAAGTCCTCGTCGATCGCGTCCCGCGTCTCGAGGAACCGCCGGAACCGTTCGACGGGGTCGTGCTCCTTCCATTTCTCGATCTCGTCCGGCGGCTGGTACCGCGACGCGTCGTCGGCGGTGGAGTGCGGCCCCAGGCGATACGTCAGCGCCTCGATCAGCGTGGGCATGCCCTCCGTCCGAGCGCGCTCCGTCGCCTCCTTCGTTACCTGGTACACGGCGAGCACGTCGTTCCCGTCCACCCGGACCCCTGGGAACCCATAGCCTTCGGCCTTGCGCCAGATCTCTCCGACCGTCTGCTGCTCCAGCGGGACCGAGATGGCCCAGTGGTTGTTCTGGCAGAAGAACACGACGGGCGCCTTGAACACCGCGGCGAAGTTCCAGGCCTCGTGGACGTCGCCCTCCGACGTGGCGCCGTCGCCGAAGTACACGACGGTGCACTCGTTCGCGCCGTCCATCTTCCGGCCCATCGCCCACCCCACGGCGTGAAGGGTCTGCGACCCGACCGGCACGCTGATGTGTCCGAAGCCGTGCTCGCGGGCGTCGTAGGTCCCGCCGTGCCACGTGGCCCGATGGAACCGCAGGTAGTCGACGAGGTCCACACCCCGTACCAGGGCTACCGCCATCTCCCGGTAGGAAGGGAACACGAAGTCATCCCGCTGTAAGGCGAAGGCGCTGCCCACCTGGGCCGCCTCCTGCCCCAGCATCGGTGGATACACGGCGAGCTCGCCCTGCCGCTGGAGCGCGGTCGCCTCGAGGTCGGCACGGCGGGCCAGGAGCAACAGGCGTAGGAGCTCCCGGAGGTCCTCCTTCTTGAGTCCGAGGTCCGACGGATCGACGTCGGAGGTCCCGTCCTCGGCGATCACCCGTCTCAAGTCGCTCAACTGCGGGGCACCAGGATCCTGCGGAGCCGTCCCACCCGCTCGATCCGCTCGAGCGCGAAGCGGTCGGCGGCTCGCGCGGTGGAGATCCCCTCTTCCCGGGCGATGCCGAAGATGGCCCGAAGGTTCCGGTAGACCGTCTCGACCTGCCGCATCGCTCGGTCTCGGTCGTAGCCGCGCAGCTCGTCGGCGACGTTGATCAAGCCCCCAGCGTTGATGATGAAGTCCGGCGCATACAGGATCCCCAGCTGGTTCAGTTCGTCGCCGTTCTCCGGCGTCGCAAGTTGGTTGTTGGCCGCGCCGGCCACGACTCGGCACCGGAGTGAGGGGATCGTGTCGTCGCGGATCACGGCGCCCATGGCACACGGGGCGAAGATGTCGCACTCCTCGGCGTGGATCTTGTCGGGCTCGGCGGTGTCGACGGCGAAGTCACGGACCGCCCGGGCCACCGTGTCGACGTCGACATCCGATACCACCACGCGTGCGCCGGCCTCGACGAGGTGCTTGCACAGGTGATAGCCGACCTTGCCGACGCCCTGTACCGCGATGCGCTTGTCGGCGAGCGACGGGTCCTTCCACGCCTCTTCGGCGCACGCGATCATCCCCTGGAACACACCCCACGCTGTCACCGGCGAGGGATCGCCCGAGCCTCCGAGCGTGGGCGACACGCCGGTGACGAACCTGGTCTCGCGCCGGATCGTGTCCATGTCGTCGCCGGACGTCCCCACGTCCTCGGCCGTGATGTAGCGGCCCCCCAGGGACTCCAGGAACCGGCCGTACGCGCGCAGCAGCTCCTCGGACTTGATGCGCTTGGGGTCCCCGATGATCACGGCCTTGCCGCCGCCGAGGTCGAGGCCGGCGGCCGCGGCCTTCATCGTCATCCCCCGGGCCAGCCGGAGCACGTCGCGCAGCGCATCTTCCTCGGTCTCGAACGGGAAGAACCGCGTCCCGCCGAGGGCAGGCCCGAGCGCCGTGGAATGGACGGCCACGATGCCACGCAGCTGGGAGGGGGCATCGTGGAAGTACACGACTTCCTCGAACTCGTCGCCCAGCTCCCGGAAGACGCCCATCGACGAAAGCGTAGCACCGGCCTTCGGGACCCCTGCTCGCCCCTCGGGAGGCCCTGGACGGCGCGACTAGAATGCTCCGCGACGTGTTCCCGTGTGCCTATCTCCGCGTGTACCAGCCCCTCGAGGCGTTCCCCGCGGAGGAGCGCGGCCACTGGGAGCGCTACATCGTCTCGGGCAGTGGCGCGCGTCCCGTCCGCGCCGTGTACCGCCAGCAATTCACGGTCCCGGAGGGACGGCTCGGGTTGCTCTCGCTGGTCGACGGGGAGCACGCCGAGATCCTGTTCGAAGACGGGGTCACCTACGTCTGCCCCTGGCGAACCAAGCTCCGGCTCCTGGCCAGCCTGCTGTCGCTGCGCGAGTCGACGGCGCCGGAGATGGTGGACGCCCTCGTCACGGAGGCCGAGGCCCGCCGGGCCGCCCGGGAGCTGGCCCGGCTTCGTCGCCGGGGCTCGACGTCGGTGCCGTTCATCCTTCAGAGCCCCTGGCACGTCCCGATCAGATGGTTCGTGCTCTTCGACGACGAGGATCGCCGCCTGGACGAGGAGGGCGACGGGTTCCGCCTCCGGTACCGGACCAGCGTCACCTCGGCTCGGGCCCGAGCCGAGCGGGCCCTCAACATCATCCGGCGCTCCGAGCTCGCTCCGATGGCCGAACTCGTGGGGGATCTGGCGAGGTGGCTCGCGGCGTTCGACCCGAGGTCGATCGTCGTGCTGGACTATGCCGGCGTCTCCGGCCTGTTCGGGTGGGACGAGCTGGACAACGACCACAGCGCCCGAGAGATCCAGGAGGCCGTGACGGCCTTGGGGGACGGGGACGTGGCCCTGTCGGGCGAGCTCTATCAGACGGTGGCCGCCAGGTGGGCGGAGGTCCGCAGCCACGAGACCCTCAATTAGGTCACCTCTCCGGTAGTCCACTCCCCCGGACTGACTAGCTACTTCGGACTATCCAGATTGACCCATTTTGTCTATGTCCAAGTACCTGTCGCTTCGAGAACAATTGTCCGTAATCGCCATGCCGGAGGGGGCTCTATGAAGGCCGGAGACAACGCTGAGAAGCTCTTGACGCCTTCCGAAGTGGCCGCGCTCTTCCGCGTCGACCCCAAGACGGTCACGCGGTGGGCCAAGGCCGGTAAGCTCTCGTCGATCCGGACGCTTGGGGGTCACCGACGGTACCGCGAGTCCGAGATCCGAGAGCTGATCGAGGTCTCGTCTCAGGAGTGACCACGAAGGCCTGAGGGGCGCGAGGGGGGCTCCTCAGGGCAAACGAACCGAACCGGCGCTCGGTTCGTCGTGCCCGCGGGGCTGACACAATCGCGGACGTGTCCACGACGCGTCGCTCCGGCCTCCGCGCGACCCGTCTCGGCGTGGCCGGCGTTCTCGTCCCGGTCGCGGGATGGTCCTTCGCCAACACCATCCCGAAGATCCTCGACGTTCCCGCGACGACGTTCTCATTCTGGCGACTGTGGCTCGGCGCGGGCCTCATGCTCCTCGTCCTGGGCGTCACCGGGCGGCGCCCCTCCTGGGCCGACATCCGAGCATCGATCCCAGGGGGCGTCCTGTTCGGCTTGAACCTGGTCCTGTTCTTCTCCGCGATCAAAGCCACGAGCATCGCGGACGTCCTCGTGATCGGAGCGCTGCAGCCCGCCCTCGTCCTGCTCGTCGCGGGACGGCTGTTCGGCGAGCACGTCGACCGCGCGGAGCTCGGGTGGATCGCGGTGTCGGTGCTCGGCGTCGTCGTGTTTGTGCTCGGGTCCAGCACCACGCCGGCGTGGAGTCTTCGCGGTGACCTGTTCGCAGTGGCCTCGCTTCTCGTGTGGACGGCCTATTTCCTGGTGTCGAAACAGGTCCGGAGACGCGTCCTCGCCGTCGAGTACATGACGACCGTGACCGTCGTGGCGGCGGTGGTGGTCACGCCGGTGGCGCTGCTGTCGGGAAACTCGCTCGGCGGGCTGAGCCGCTACGACTGGGCGATGATCCTGCTGTTCCTCGCCGCCGCGCAGGCCGGCCACGTCATGCTCGCGTGGGCGCACGAGCACGTGGACGTGACCCTGTCGTCGATGCTCATCCTCGCTCAGCCGGTGCTCACCGCGGTCGCCGCCTGGCTCATCCTCGGCGAGCCGATCACATGGACGATGGCGATGGGCGGCGGGATCGCGATCGGCGCCCTCGTGGCGGTGGTCCGACGCGCCACCGCGGAGGGCGAGGAGGTGCCGCCCGAACCCGTCCCCGAATGAGGCGACCTGGAGCCGTCAGGGGGCGGTCCCCGCGATCACGTACACCTCGTTGCGGTTCGCGGCCGAGACCAGCTCGTCCGGAATCGCGTCCCCGTTGACGTCCCCGAGCGTGACGGCGTCGAACCCGAACTGCGACCCCCCGACGATTGACGTGATCGTTCGCAGGATGTGGCCGGTCGCCCCCGAGACGATGTCGACTTTCCCCGCGTTCGGCGCGCCGTCTGAGGACGAGTACGAGCCGATGACCAGGTCCATGACACCATCGCCGTCGACGTCCCCGGCCTCGCGACCCGGACCGAGGCCCTCGCCCGCGCTGGAGCCGGCCATCTCGAAGATGCTCGAGCCGTCGGCGCCGGAGAGCACGTACGCCCGGCCCGTGCCGGACCCGAGCGACCCGTCTGAGTAATCAGCCGCGTAAACGTCGGGAACTCCGTCGCGGTTCAGGTCGGGCAGCCCGGCAACGAAGAAGGTGCCGAGATCCACGCCCGACGGTCCGGCGTCGTGCGTCCAGATCCTCGACCCAGTCGAGCCCGACACGACCACGACCTGACCCCGCAAGCCGGGACCGGCGTCCCGCGCGCCCACGACGACGTCAGGCGAGCCGTCGCCGTTCACATCCCGCACGCCGTCGAGTCCGACACCGAACAGGTCTCCTGGCCCGCCCGTCGCCGTGGTCAGCACGTCGCCGGTCCGGCCGGAGAACAGGGTGACCGATCCCGCGTTCGCGCCGCCGGCGTCGTTGAGAGGGGCACCGACTGCCACGTCGGCTCGCCCGTCCCCGTTCACGTCACCCACGCCGGCGACCGCGTAGCCGAACTTGTCGCCGTCGCCCGCGCCGTCGAATGTCCGGAGCCGACGCCCGTTCGCCCCCGAGTAGACGTCGGCCCGGCCGCGGCCGGACGCCTCGCGGGAACCGACGATGACGTCGTGGACGCCGTCACCATTCACGTCGCCGGCATCGGCGATCGAGTACCCGGTCCAGTCGCCCGGGTTCCCGTTGAAACGGAAGAGCAGGGACCCGTCCGCCCCCGAGTACACGAATGCGGCGCCCCGCTTGTTGTCCAGCAGCGGCGCACTCGTGATGAAGTCGGTAACGCCGTCGCCGTTCACGTCCTGGAGCTCGCTGAGGGCCCAGCCGAAATAGACGCGACCAGCCTGGAGCCCGACATGCGAAAGGACCGTGGTCGGCTGCTGCCAGGAGCCGGCAGGCGCTGCGGTGGCGAGTGGAGCGGAGAGCGCGATGAGCGCGGCGAGCGACACGGGGATGATGACGGAACGACGGAGCATCGATGCACCTCCGGATGGTCGGGGAGTGTCCCTTTGGACGCTACGGACGTTCCGGTGATGCCGCTTCCAGGATCGTGCGCAGTTGAGAGACCTTCGTGCGCCGAACCCGATCGGGCCCTGCGCCGAACACCCGGGTGAAGGCGTCGGTGAAATGCGCGTGGCTGGCGAAACCGCCGTCCACCGCGATCGTGGACAGAGGCGCTCCGTCGTCGAGCCGATGCAGCGCCGATCGCAGGCGGAGCTGGGTCAAGTACGCATGAACGGTCGTGCCTGTGAGGCTGCGGAAGATGCGCGCCACCTCGAACGGCGACCGATTGACATGGCGCCCGACGTCGTCCAGCAGGATCCGGCCGTTCGCGTGCGTCGAGAGGTAGAGCTTGACGGCCTCGACGGCAGCCAGGTGCGCCCGCTCCGTCGCGGGGCGCTTGGCCCGGCGAGGGGGGATGACTCGGGTCACCGAGTGACGGAGCACGTTGTACAGGATCTCTCGGATGCCGTCGGGTTCGGGCGAACGACCCAGCGCGCGGACGGCCCGCTGCTGGAGGAGGTACGCCCAGGCCTCGATCGGTGCGGCGGGGACCGCGAACCCGCTCTCACCGCCGTCGGCCGTCATCTCGGTGAGCAAGTGCGGGCTCGGGATGAAGAAGACGCACCGGTCCCCACGATCGCTCACGAGCCGGCGACGGTAGATCTGACCGTCGGGATACAGGACCACGTTGTTCTGATCCGCCACGACGGCGGGCCGACCGTCCTGCTCGATGCCGACGGGGAGTTGTGGGAAGACCACGTGGTGGCCCGCCCCGACGGTGTTCAGCGCCTGCCAGGCGTCGTCGTGGGGAGGACACACGAACGCTCCCACCGTGAGATCGGGAGCGCTGAACAGCACCCGAGACGTCGGCACGGGACCATCCTAGAACGTCATTGCCGGATCACCGGCCGGCCGGATGCGCCCGGCCCCAGCCGCCGCCGCTGGGGGTCTCGATCGTGAGCACGTCGTGGGGTTCGAGGTCGACGCTCGTCTTCGGCGGGAGCTCGACACCGTTCCGGAGGTTGCGGCCCGGACGGCCCGGACCGCCGCCGTTCGCACCGGCCGGCGCGTGGCGCCGTCGGTCGGTGAGGAGCGAGGCCGACGCCGGTTCCAGCACGCGGATCGACCGCACCAGCCCGTCGCCGCCGCGATAGCGACCGTCTCCCCCGGTGCCGTCGAGCAGCTCGTACCGTTCCACCCGCATCGGGTACTCGAGCTCGAACGCCTCGATCGGGGTGTTGCGGGTGTTCGTCATGCCGACGTGGACGCCGGAGGGCCCGGGGCCGGAGCTGCTCGCTCCCTGCCCGCCGCCGAGCGTCTCGTAGTAGGTCCATCCGGCGCCGCCGATGGCCACGTTGTTCATCGTGCCCTGGCCCTGCGCCGGGAGGTCCGTCGCGGCGGCGAGTGCGAGCAGCACGGTGTCGGCCACGCGCTGGCTGGTCTCGACGTTGCCGGCGACGACGGCGGACGGCGGCCGCGCGTTCACGAGACTGCCTTCCGGCGCCAGGATCGTGACCGGCATGTACGTGCCGGCGTTCACCGGGACCTCCTGCGGGATGAGGACGCGGAAGGCGAAGTAGCAGGCCGACCGCGTGACGGAGAGCGGACAGTTCACGTTGCCGGGTACGGCGGCGGAGGTTCCCGAGAGATCGACGATGAGTCTGTCGCCCTCGATCGTCACCTCGACGCGGATGGGGATGTCCTCGTCCCGGACTCCGTCGCCCTCGATCTCGCTCTCGGCTCGGAACGAGCCGTCCGGCAGCTCGGCGACGATGTGTCGGGCCATGCGCTCGCTGTACGCAACCACGTCGCCGAATGCGGCGAGCACCACGTCGAGTCCTCGCCGGCCGGCGAGCTCTTGTAGCCTCCGCTCGGCGAGCGAGTTCGCGGCGATCTGCGCGCGCAGATCGCCGCGCCGGAGCCGCGGGGTCCGGGAGTTCGCCAGCACCAGGTCGAACACGTCCCGAACGATCTCGCCGTGGTGCACCAGCCGGACCGGCGGGATCACCAGTCCCTCCTGGAACACATCGCGGGAATCGCTCGGCATCGAGCCGGCCCGCATGCCGCCGATGTCCGAGTGGTGCGCTCTCGTCACCGCGTAACCGACGAGCTCCTCGGCGACCGCGATCGGGGAGATCAGCGTGACGTCGGGGAGGTGGGTCCCTCCCGAGTAGGGATCGTTCATCACGAAGACGTCCCCGGACTCGGGGTTCCGCCGCATGACCGCGGCGACCGCCTCGGGCATGGCCCCGAGATGCACCGGGATGTGCTCGGCCTGTGCCACCATCACGCCGTTCGCGTCGAACACGGCCGTGGAACAGTCTCGACGCTCCTTGATGTTGGAGGAGTACGCGGCGCGGATCAGGACGGCGCCCATCTCCTCGGCGATGCCGGCCAATGCGCTGGCCAGGACGGACAGCGTGATCGGGTCCAGCTCGGCGTTCACGCTCGCTCCAGGACGATGGACCCGGTGGCGTCGATGGTTCCTTCCCATCCCGGCCGGACCACGCAGGTCGACTCACGGAGCTCGACCACGGCCGGACCGACGATCCGTGAGCCGCGGCCGAGCTGATCGCGATCCCACACGGGCGTGTCGATCCAGTTCCCGCCGAACCGCACGGTCCGGTGAGGCGGGTCGGTGCTCGCCTCGAGCGGACCCGGTTCTTCGGGAAGTTCCGTGGGGTCCGCGTCGGCGACGGCCGTGAGCCGCACGCTCACGACCTCGACCGGCTCGTCGTCCATCCGGTAGCCGTACCGCTGCTCGTGCAATGCGTGGAACCGTTCCTCCAAGGCGGCCACATCGTCCGCCTCGACCGTCAGCTCGTAGGACTGTCCGCGATATCGGAGATCGGCCGCCGGAAGGTAGCGGTCGGTTCCGAGATCACCTTCGGCGAGCTGTTGGAGCTCGTCGAACGCCACCCGGAGGCGCTCCGGTTCGAGGTTGCCGACCTCGGAGAGGATCGGCGCGGCGTAGTCGCGCCGGGCGTCCGAGATGGCCAGGCCGAGCGCCGACAGCACGCCGCCCGCCCTCGGCACCAGCACGGTCGAGACCCCGAGCTCGTCGGCCAGCGCGCACGCGTGCATCGGACCGGCTCCGCCGAACGCAACCAACGCGAAATCACGCGGATCGAGACCGCGCTGCACGCTGATCACCCGCAGCGCCCGGACCATCTCAGTGGAGGCCACCTCCACGATCCCCTCAGCCGCGGCGTCGACGTCGATGCCGAGCTCACGAGCGATCCGCGCCACGGCGTTCTCCGCGAGCTCGCGCTGCAGGACGACGTCGCCGCCGAGACGCGCGCCGTCGGCGAGGTGCCCGAGGACGAGACTCGCGTCGGTGACGGTCGGCTCTTCTCCGCCCGAGCCGTACGCGGCCGGGCCCGGCTGCGCACCGGCGGAGCGTGGGCCAACCCGCAGCGCGCCACCCTGGTCGACCCACGCGATGGATCCGCCGCCCGCGCTCACGCTGTGCACGTCGACCATGGGGAGCTTGATGGGCACCCCGCCCACCACGGCCTCCGTCGTCGTCCCGACCGTTCCCTCGACCACGCTGGCGACGTCCGTCGACGTCCCTCCCATGTCGAACGTCAGGACGTTCGCGTAGCCGGCGGCGTGGGCGACGCGAGCGGCGCCGACCACGCCGCCGGCCGGCCCCGACAACACGCAGGCGGCGGCGTGTTCGGCCGCGTCCTCGATCGACAGGACCCCTCCCGAGGACTGCATCACCATCGGCGTCGGCATCTTCGATCCCTCTAGCCGACGTTCCACTCCGTGGAGGTAGCCGGACAGGACGGGTGCGAGGTACGCGTTCGCCACGGTCGTCGAGAACCGTTCGTACTCGCGGAACTCCGGCAGGACCTCGCTCGACAGCGAGACGTGGACGCCGGGGATACCGTCGCGGATGGCCGCGCCGAGGAGACGCTCGTGCTGGGGATGGAGGAATCCGAACAGCAGGCACACCGCCACCGCCTCAACGCCGGCGGCCCGGAGCTCGTCCACCACGCGCCCCGCTTCGTGGTCCTCGAGTGGAACGAGGACCCCGGCCGGCCCCATCCGCTCGATGACCGTGAACCGGAGCTCGCGAGGGACCAGCGGAGCGGGGTGAGGGGCGGTGAGGTCGTAGAGCGACGCGCGGTCCTGCCGTCCGATCTCGATGACGTCGCGGAACCCCTCCGTGGTGACGAGGGCGGTTCTCGCGCCACGCCGCTCCAGGAGTGCGTTCGTCGCGACCGTCGTGCCGTGCGCGAAGTGCGGGACGTGCGCGACGTCGGCGCTCGCCAGTTCGGCCTCCGTCAAGGCGCGGACCATCCCCTCGGATTGATCTCGAGGTGTGGAGGGGACCTTCGCGGTCACCACGGAGCCATCCACCAGGGCGACGAGATCGGTGAACGTGCCCCCGACGTCGACCCCGAGCCGAACGGTGTGGTCTCCGTTGGGGGGCATCAGCAGCGGTGAGTGTCGAGGGGAAGAATCGGACTGCCGACACCGCGGTTTTCAGCCGTGACCGCACCGTCCGTGGCCGGACGTGGGAGTCCGTTGTCGCAGGTGAGCGGCAAGATCGCGTCCACTGCAGTTCTCCGCGTTCCCGGTCCGTCCGTCGCCATTGTCACATCGATGGTCACACCCCACGCGGCCCCGGGGAGGCGAGACTAGCCATGAAAGCCAGGTGGGTGTCCGACGCCGTCTCTCGAACGCCAAAATAGAGATAAAGGGGGCCCATCCCATGCGGCCGCAAGGGCTGCACGGAACGGTCTGTTTCGAGCGTTGGGTCGGTACCTGGAGCTCGAGGCTACGGAGCCCGAAGGATGACTTGAAGTTCATAGACCCTCTTGGCCTATTCGCCACGGAACCGTGGAGTGATTCTCCGCAAGCTCTGGCCAGGGATGCATCTCACCGGTGGCATGGCCGTGCGGGTAGGCCTCCGGCAGGTTGTAGTGCAGCCGAAGCAGGGCGATGTCTCCGACGTCCGCCGCCTCGATGGTCAACCCCTCGTGCGCGTCCCTAAGATACAGGAGCTTCTTGCGCCGTTCTTCCACGACCTCCTCCATCACAAGTTCCTCCATGCGAACCGATGCCCACGAACCGGCGTGTCGGTCCGGGAGCGGGATACGTGTGGTGCTGTGGTCGATGGTGGCCGGGATCAGCCCGATCAAGTGAGTACTCCCAACGAAACGCATTGGATGCACCTTGCGGTTCAGGCAAAGAGGTCGAGGCAGGCGCGGGTGCCGTGATCAAGTGGCGTAGATGGCCTCGTGGTCGGCAAGCCCGCGCCTGCCCTTCATGAATCTCGACTCAGTGCCTTCTATCCGTCGGCTAGTTGCCGATCGTGATCTTGGCCAACGGCGTGCGCCCGGTCTGCCCTGATTCCACGACCAGTTGGCCCGGGGGGTTGCCGGTGGAGTGCCAGAGCTCATCGGCGTTCAGGTCGGTCCCGGAATACGGCGCGTTCGTGTACGTCCACGCTCCGACGTTGAGCGAGTCGTACCCGCACCCAGGGTCAACGTTGGTGGCGCAGGGCGTGCCATTGCCAAACGGGCTTTGGCCGAAGCCGCTGGTGTTGAACGAGACCGTCCAGATCACCTGACTCGGAGCTACCACGGGGGTGGAGAAGGTGAACGGAATCTGCACGGGAACCGCGTTCAAGCACAGGTTGGCGGCAGCGTCGTACCACTTGCCTGTGTCGTCACCCTGGTTTGCATCGGTGCCCGGGTTCGTGCACTTCACATTGTCCGTGGACGGTCGGAAGGGGATGGTCCCGGTATAGGGATCCGACGTGGCGAGCAGATTGCCACTCGTGTCATAAACGTGGGCCCTCAGGTCCATGCCGGTCGACGGGAAGGTCTGGTTGTTACTCGTCATGCAGTCGCCCGAGTACCAGTGCCCGCTGTCGCCGCATCCCCAGCTCCTGAACGTCACGGTGATCGACTTGAAAACGGCGCCGCTGCCGGTGCCGGCCAGGCCCACCGCGTCTCCGAACTCGTTCGTCTGAGTAGCTTGGAAGGCCTCGTCGTCCTTCGGCGGGCATGCCATGACGTCGGCCACGACGGAGTTGTATGCGACATTCGCGTTGCCGGTGCTGCAGGGGGCCGGTGGTGTGCTCGGCTTGACGAAGCAGGTGCCCGGGGTGCCGCTGCCGTACAGGCTCGCACACGTCGCGGGGTCGTTGATGTGGAGGACGATGGTCTGGCTGGCCGGAACCGTGCTCCAAGTCGCGGTGCCCATCGTCGTGGTCGTCCCGTCCAGCGGGATGTTGGTCTTGTCGCCACCCGGCCGCACGAACGCGAAGTTGTTCGAGCCCTTGGATGCGATCCACTTTGTCGCCGGGTTCGCACCCGTCGCCGTCACGTTGATGGTGCCGGGCTGTTGCGACGCCGGGGTTGGGTACACGCAGTACTTGACCAGGCCGGGAACGCCGCCGACGGGGTTCTGGTTCGTCAGCGAGTAGAACTTGTAGGTGGTTGTCGTGCCGCTGTTCGACGAATCGGCCGCCACGTTGCTGGCAGTCGGGATGCTTCCGAGCTTGCTCGTTGGGCAGCCGTTGCCGGCGGCAGCAGCTGCAGGTCCAGCCGCCCCGGCGACGATGAACAGCGTTGAGAACGCCATTGCCGCCGCGAGCGCAGCCACCATCAATCTCTTCATGTGCCTTCCTCCCTACCTTTTCTGGATGCCTTCGACATCCTGTCGAGACGCTGCGCTCTGTAGCGCTGCACACCGCAGAGATTACCAAGGCGGTGGCAGGAATGCAAGGCCTCTGCGACGGTGTTAAGCTGCTTCTATGGCAGACCAGGACGAACGCCTCACGGAGCGGCTGATGGTCCAGCTGAGCGCCCGGGATCTACGCGCGCTTCAGGCGATCGCGGACGACATGGAGCGCCCCCTGGCATGGGTGGCCCGCCGGGGCATCCGGCTCTACATCTCCCAGATCCTCGGAGCGGAGGAGACGCTGGCCCGCGGTGACCGCATCGTCGAGGAGCTGGGCCGCGAGGCCCGCGAGCGCCGCAAAACGGGGGAGCAAGACGACGGACAGTGATCCGCTGAAGCTCCTTGGGGTCTAGTTAGCCTACGGAGATGACCGCTTCCATGGCGCGGCCGATGCCGCCGGAGCGCTATGAAGGGCTGAGTGCCCAGGCTGGTTGTCACACCCGTTGTCACGGCGGTCCCGAGTTACCCCCAGGCCTCATCGAGCACGTCCGTGGCGAGGGGCAGAATCGAAC
>JBKOXF010000028.1:0-21780 GCA_046724795.1 Actinomycetota bacterium
ACGCCGAGGAACACGTCGTAGGGGGTCATGCCGGCGACGAGACACACGGCCATGTCGCGGTAGTACGGGAGGAACACGTCCTCCTCTTTGCGGAGCGGCCACGCCGTGCCGATCTGACAGCCCTCGTGGCCGGAGACGGGAACGACGAACGGCGCCTTTCCCTGCCGGTTCAGCCGGAACTGCGCCTCGTCGCACAGGCGAGCCGTGACCATCGTCCGGTACATGGAATTGAGGTCGTCGTCGGTGAGTCCGAGCGACTCGTGGCGCCGTGCGGTGCCACTCACCCGTGTGGCCACGAATCCGAGTCTAGCAGCGGACCGTCGGCCGCTTGTCCGGTCCCACGCTGGGGGCTACATTCGCCGGGGGGCCGGGCGATCGGGGGGATCATGAGGCAAGGCAGGCGAGCAATCACGGTCATGGTCACAGCGCTCGCCGCGGCGCTCGTGCCCGCGGCTCCCGGGGTCGCAGATTTCGGGGACCTGGACAACACCTTCGGGACCGGCGGTACCACCACCCTCCCCGGCGTGCAATTTTTGGGCGGGGTGATACGGGTGTCCGACAACCGCATCCTGACTCTCGGGGAGACCGATGGGACCGGGGACTTCGCCGTAGAGATGCTGCGGGCGGACGGGACTCCGCACCCAACCTTTGGAACGGGCGGGCTCGCCAGCACGGACTTCGCCGGGGGCGAGGACTATGCCATCGCGGCGGCCGAGCTCCCGAACGGCGATTTCCTCGTGGTCGGGGGGGCCCAGAACGGCAGTGGCGATTACGACATCGCGCTCGCGGAGTACACATCCACCGGCGACCCGGAGGTCGGCTTCAGCGGCGACGGAATGCTCCTGACCGACCCCCACGGGTTCGACGACCAGGCCGTCGGGGTCGGCGTGCTACCGAACGGGAAGATCATGGTCGGCGAGGAGATCGGCACGGCCACGACGTACCTGTACGGCGTCGCCAGGTACACGGCCTCGGGGGGGCTCGACTCGACGTTCGGCGGCAGCAACGGCATCGTCACCAAGAACGTCGGCACCAACGCGGCGGCCCGAACGTTCGTGCTGCGGCCGGACGGGTCGTCCTTGGTGGGAGGCTACAGGGGCGTACCAGAGGACGCCATGTTGGCGGGATTCACGGCGAAGGGGGCCGTGGATTCGGGGTTCGGCACGAACGGCAAGGTGACGTCCGATTTCGGGGGCACAGCTGAGATCTGGTACGGACTGGTCGCTCGGGCCGACGGCTCGTTCATCGCAACTGGGCAGAGCGGGTCGTCGCCGAACACGAAGATCATCGTGGGCGAATTCCACCGGAACGGCACGCCGAACAAGGCGTTCAATGGGACGGGACATGTGACGCTCGATCCCGCAACGAATTTGGACCGGGCCAACGACCTCGTCGTGCAACCGGACGGCACGATTGTGGTGGCGGGACGGAGCGTCAATCCCGCCAACACCAGCCAGGCCTACTGGGTGGTGGGTCGGGTGCTCGCAAACGGCAAGCCCGACCCGTCCTTCGGCAGCGGTGGCACGGTCCTTTCCAACATCTCCGCGGGGTACGCCGAAGCCGAAGGCGTGGCCGTCCAGTCCGGGGGTCGGATCGTTCTGGCAGGGACCACCGGGTCCGGGGGCATCGTGGCGGGGTAGTCGGCGACCACGGACCGGGCTGCACGCAGGTTGGGACTCGCGGCGACGACAAGGTGACCGGGACCAAGATGTCCGACGTGCTGTGCGGGATCAAGGGGAACGACACGCTCACCGGCCTGGGAGCCGACGACCTGTTCTTCGGCGGACCGGGGTCCGACACGGCCTCGTTCGCCCGGTCGAAGGCGGCGGTCACCGTGGACCTCGGCGGGGGGACGGCGTCGGGAGAAGGATCGGACACGCTCGCGTCGATCGAACGCGCGGTTGGATCGAGCAAGGGCGACATGCTCACCGGGTCGCCCGGCCCGAACGTGCTGTCGGGTGGGGGAGGCGCCGACAAGCTGTTCGGTCTCCTCGGCAACGACCGCCTGCTTGGCGGCTCCGGAAACGACACACTGAACGGCGGTCCGGGCATCGACACCTGCGTCCAGGGCCCGGGGTCCGGGCCGAAGACATCGTGCGAGCACTGACCAGGCCGGGCGGCCGGTAAGCTTCCCTCGATGGCCGTCCAGGAACAGCCGGCGCTCGCCGATCGCGTGTTTGCCTTGCTCGGGGGGCTGGGCGCAACCGACGCCGCCGCACCGATCGGTCCCGACACTGCGCTGAAGACGATCGGGTTCGACTCGCTGGCCGGCGCCGAGTTGGCGGCCGCGGTTGAGCGGGACCTCGGCGTCGACCTGGTCGATTCCAAGCTGGCCGGCCTGCACACGGCCGGCGACCTCGTGGCGCTCGTGGAGCGAACCGCCGCCGCGCGGCGTCCTCCGAAGGAGGCATACCCGCCCGGCATGGGCAGGCTCCAGGGGTTCGCCATGAAGGTGCTCGGCCCGTTCTGCCGGCGGTGGTTCTCGCTGGACGTCCGGGGGACCGAGCACATGCCGCGAACCGGCCCGGTGGTCCTGTGCATGAACCACGAGAGCCTGCTCGACATCCCGCTCGTGGCGGTGGCCTCGCCGCGACAGATCCGGATGATGGCGAAGCAGGAGCTGTTCGCGAAGCCGGCGGGCGCGCGGTTCTTCCACGAGCTCGGCGGATTCGCGGTGAAACGGGGCGGGTTCGACCTGCGAGCCATCCGGATCGCGCTCGAAGTGCTTCGGCGGCGAGAGGTCCTCGGGATGTATCCGGAGGGAACCCGTACACCGGGTTCGCTGTTGCCGTTCCTGCCCGGTGCCGCGTGGCTGGCGCTGTCGACAGGTGCGCCGCTCCTCCCGGCAGCCATCAGCGGGACGCACGAGGCCATGCCGAAGGGGGCGAGATTCTTCAAGCGCGTGCCGATCCGGATCGAGTTCGGACCCATCATCTCGGTGGAGCGGGAGGACGATCCAGCCCGCCGGCGGCAGCGGGCCCTTCAGTTGACCGAGGCCCTGCGGGGCGAGATCGAAAGCATGTGGAACGGTGGACGCCCGGCGCGCTGAGCCCTCGCCCGTCGTCGTCGACGTCACCGACGCCGACTTCGCCGACGCCGTCGTCGAAGAGTCGAAGCGTCGGCCGGTGGTCGTGGACTTCTGGGCCGACTGGTGCCAGCCCTGCAAGACGCTCGGCCCGATCCTGGAGCGGGTCGCGGAGGAGAAGGACGGGGAGTTCCTCCTCGCGAAGCTGGACGTCGATGCGAACCAGCGCACCGCCCAACAGTTCCGCATCGCGTCCATCCCGAACGTGTGGGCCTTCGTGGACGGAAAGCCCGTCGACCAGTTCGTCGGCGCGGTGCCGGAGCCGGTCGTCCGTGAGTGGATCGGACGGCTCCTTCCCACCGAGGCCGACCGCGACGCGGACCGGGCGATGGAGGCCGAGCGAGAGGGCCGGCTGGACGACGCGGAGTTCGGCTATCGCGAGGTGTTGGACGAGGATTCGGAGAACCGGGCCGCGAAGCTCGGACTGGCCCGCGTCCTCGCGGCTCGCGGGGACCTCGCCGAGGCCCGAGAGCTGGCGACCTCCCTGGCGCCCGATCCGGAAGCCGAACGGCTGCTCGCGGCCATCCGCGTGAGCGAGTGGGCCAAGCTCCCATCCGCGACGCCGCTCGACGAAGCCCGCAGAGCGGCCAGCGAGGGCCGATGGGAGGAAGCGCTGGCCCGGATGCTCTCCGTCGTTCGGGATGATCCAGAGGCCCGGGAATCCATGCTCGACGTGTTCGCCGTCCTGGGCGACGATGACCCGCTCACCCGCGACTACCGCCAGAAGCTGGCGACGGCCCTGTTCTGACGATGCATCCGTCCAAGCTGACCTCGATCCCGCTGTTCGGATCCCTCAAGAGGCGCGACCTCGACAAGCTCTCCGGGTGGGTCGACGAGACCCAGATCGACGCCGGCCGCGAGATCATCCACGAGGGCAGCACCGCGTACGAGTTCTTCGTGATCCTCGAGGGGTCGGCCCGGGTCCTGCGGAGCGGCGAAGAGGTGGGGAAGCTTGGATCCGGCGACTTCTTCGGGGAGATCGCCCTTGAAGGTCACGAACCGCGAACCGCGTCGGTGGTCGCAGAGACGCCGATGCGTCTCGCCGTCGTGTTCGAGCGAGAGTTCCACCTGATGGAGGACGAGTTGCCGGCCGTCGCCGATCGGATCCGCGAAGCCATCCAGGCACGTCGACCCGACTGAGTCCGCCGACCCGCCCTCTCACCCCCATGCGCCGCACACGGTGATGTAGGGAAAACCCTCATTTCGAAAAGCCGCGCTTTTGAGAGGGCAACGGGCCAGTTGTGCATGTTGATGAAGTTCGTCCTCTTGATTTCGGAAAGCAAGTCAACCACAGTCCCCCCTTGAGTCAAGGGGGGGACTGTGCGCAAACTCGTTCTTGTCGCCGGTGTCACGTGTCTGCTGTTCGTGTTTTCGAGCGTCGGGGGCCTCGCTCGCGCCGCTGGTCTACAACGCGTTCCCGCCGCCCCCGCTGCCCGGGAACGTCTCCAGCGTGGGCTTCGAGTGTTGCCAGGTCTCCGAGTTCGGCGACGAGATCAGGCTCTCGAAGACCGGTGCGCATCTCAGCCGCATGCTCGTCGTGATGTCGAGCTGGGCCTGTGAAACGGGCACCTGGGACGGCGGTGATTGCACGACCACGCCGGGTGCCACGTTCTCCGTCCCGATCACGTTCCACGTCTACAAGGTCGTCGCCGGCACGCCCGACACCGTCGGCGCGGCGATCGTCAACAAGACCCAGACCTTCAACATCCCGTATCGGCCGACGTCGACGCCCGCCCAGTGCGGGGGCGACACGACGGAGTGGTACAGCGCCATGGATGCGACCTGCTACCACGGCCTGGCGAAGAAGATCAGGATGGACTTCCCGACGGGGTGGGTGCTGCCGAAGAAGGTCATCGTGACCGTTTCCTACAACACCCGTACCTCCGGGTATAGCCCAATCGGAGTGGCGGGCCCGTACGACTCCTTGAACATCGGGACCAAGACCCTCACGGGGCAACCGACGGTCGGTCAGGACGTTGACCCGAACGCCATCGTTCAGTACGCGTCCGGCTACAACTACTGCGACAACGGCGTGGTGAACGTGCTGCGGGTCGACGGCGAGTGCTGGGGAGGGTTGACGCCGCTCATCCGCATCCGCGCCTCTTAGCGGTCAGAGCGAAGTCACACCGCCCAGGCGAGACCCATCTCTGTTCGGCGGGTCCTCAACCCCGAGGTCGCACCTGAGGACGTAGGGTGAGCCCGTGACCACGAGGCAGATCATCGTCGATCACGTGTTGTTCGTGGTCGGGGATCTGGCGGCGTCCCGCCGGCTCTACACGGCGGCTCTCGCACCTGTCGGTTTCCGAGAACTGCATGTCCAGGACGACGGCATCCATTACGGCGCGAACGGATTGGACGATTTTGCGATCTATCAGGGCTCGCCCGTCACCACGGCGGCGCACGTCGCGTTCGATGCACCTGGGCGCGAGGCGGTCGACGCGTTCTTCCAGTCCGCACTTGCCAACGGCGCGACCGCTCGCGGCGAACCGGGGGTGTGGACGCAGTATTCGGATCGCTACTACGCAGCGTTCGTGAACGACCTCCACGGCAACAACGTGGAGGCGGTGTGGCACGCACCAGAGCCGGTCACGAACGCCCCGCTCCGCTCCGGCGTTCCGTAGCGTCCCCCAAGAGCAAAGCTGAACTCTCGCAAACCGGTCCTGGCGTCAGAGGGTCGTTCGTCTCTGTGCGGCGGCCTCATCCGAGGCGAGACTGAGTCTGACAGGGATCTTGGAGGAGGGGTACGCCATGGGAGCAAGAGCGGCGAAGAGTCTCGGGCTGTCGAGCGTGGTCGCAGGAGTGGGCGTCATCGTCTTTGCGCTCCTGGTCGGCTTCACCAAGGAAGGGGGCGGACCCGACTGGGTGAGCATCATCACGGCCCTCGCAGGAGTTCTGCTCGCCGGGAACGGCTTGTACGTCCTCTTCCGTAAGAAGGGGACCGGCCCAGCATCTCCTCACCCGGCATCCTGAACGCAGCCGTGAACAGGCCGGAGTTCCCGGTCGATCGTCGGCAACGCGCTGCGCGATCGAGCTGGCTGCTCGAGCGGCGCTACGTCGTCAGGAAGAACTTGAAGTCGAATCCGGGGACAGCGGGCCGCGCGACGATCTTCATGATCCCCCGCGCATTGCGGTAGATGCCTGTTCCGCCCGTAACCGCGAGCGTGGTGTCGTGGTCGTCGTTGAACGGACCCTCGACGACGATGCCGCCGCCCTTCACGAACGTGATCCATCGGCACTCCCACGAGCGGGCGGCCGGTGAGATCCGGATGCAGTCGCCCTGGTCGCGTCCGGCCCGCGCCGTGTTCGCGGCGTTGTAGACGACGTTGTGGAACGTCAGGAGGTCGCCCGACGTATCCCCGTGCGCGCCGGTGTCGATCAGGGTATCGGTCGTGGCGTGCTCGACGACGTGAACGGTGGGTGCGGTTGACGTTCCCGACGCCCACGAGGAAGCCACTGCTGCAACCGTGACGCCGACCGCGATCAACGCGAGACGACAAACGCCCTCTTCATGATTCCCCCTCCCCGCCGGCTCCGGACCGGCTCGATCCGCTGAGGCGAACCTAGCCCGCTGCCCGTCCTGGCACAACCGGGGCGTCGCGAACTTGTGAGTGCTCGAGCCGCAGCTCGAACACGTCTTCGAAGTGGCGGATCACGAGGGGGGTCGACTCCTCGACCGTGATCTCGCGGCCCGCGAGTTGGGTGAGCGTCGCCACGCCGCGGTCGGCGAGGCCGCACGGGACGATGGCGTCGAACCACGCGAGATCGGTCGCGCAGTTCAGCGCGAACCCGTGAAGCGTCACCCTGGCCCGTTCGAGCTTCACGCCGATCGCGCCCACCTTCCGGTCGCCGCTCCACACCCCGGTCCGCTCCGGATCCCGACCGAGCTCAACGCCGACATCACCGGCGGCCCGGATCACGACCTCCTCCAGCATGCGGAGGTGCCGGATCACGTCGGGCTTCACGCCGAGGTCGACGATCGGATACCCGACGAGTTGCCCGGGGCCGTGGAAGGTCACGGAACCCCCTCTGTCGACCTCGTGGAGCTCCGCGCCCAGCGACTCCATCTTGCCGCGCGTCCACACCAGGTGCGTCGGGTCGGAACGCCGTCCGACCGTATACGTCGGAGGGTGCTCGAGGAGCATGAGCGTGTCGGGGATCTCGCCGGCAGCGCGCTGCGCCGCGAGCTCGTGCATCCATCCGTACGCGTCCGCGTACGGGACCACGCCGGGCTGCAGGAGCTGCGCGGTGCGCACTACTCCTCCAGGTACCCCTGCAGCTCGGGGCTGAAGTCCCACGTCTCGAGGTTCTCCTTCAGCCGGCTCAGGAACTGCGCGGCGGTGGCCCCGTCGATCACACGGTGGTCCCAGCTCATCGACAGGTACACCATGTGCCGGATGGCGATGGCGTCGTCGATCACGACCGGCCGCTTCTCGATCGCGTCGAACGCCAGGATCGCCGTCTGCGGCTGGTTGATGATCGGCACGCTGATGATCGACCCGAACGGACCGGGGTTCGTGATCGTGAACGTCCCGCCGTGCACCTCGTCGGGCTTCAGCTTCTTGGACCGCGCGCGCGTGGCGAGGTCGTGCACGGCCCGGGCCAGGCCGACCAGGTTCATCTCGTCGGCGCCGCGCACCACCGGCACGATCAGCCCGTCCTCGTAGGCCACCGCGATCCCGAGGTTGACGTAGCGCTTCAGCACGATGGTCTCGTCGCGGAGCTCGCCGTTCACGTCAGGGAACGCGAGGAGGGCCTCGGACACCGCCCTGGCGACGAAGGGCGTGTACGTCAGGGAGAACCCCTCGCGAGCGCGGAAGGCGCCCTTGGCCCGCTCGCGCACCCGAACGATGTTCTCCATGTTGACCTCGACCAGGTTCCAGGCCCGCGCGGAGGCCTGCACCGACTCGTGCATGTGCTTCGCGATGGCCCTGCGGATGTGCGACATGGGGACGACTTCCTCGCGCTCGCCCTCGATGGTCCGCTGCGGCACCTCCTCGAGCTGCCCCGGCGCCTGCTCGGCGGCGGCGGGGAAGCTCGTTGGACCGCGTTCTGCCTGCGCCACCGCTGCCGCCGCACCGCCGGACTCGGCGAACGCCAACACGTCGCGTTTCGTGATGCGGCCGCCGGTGCCGGTTCCCTGCACACGCGACAGGTCGACCTGGTGCTCCTCGGCCAGCCGACGAACGAGCGGGGAGAGGATCTGGGACCGCGGGCCGCCGTCGCCGGACGGCGCGGGAGTGGGGGCCGAGGCACCTCCGCCGCTCCGGGCGGCCGGCTCCATCTGGCGCTCGGTCTCCTCGACCGGCTTCTCCGGCTGCTCCGCGACCTCCTTCGCCACGGCCTGCTCGGCGGACGAGGCCTCCGGCTCGGCGCTGGCCTCCTGGCTGACCTCGACCTTCTGCTCACCGGCGGAGCCGTCGTCGATCACCGCGAGCTCGGTGCCCACGGACACCGTCTCTCCCTCCTGGACCTTGATCTCCGAGATCGTCCCGGCGACCGGCGACGGCACCTCCGTGTCGACCTTGTCCGTGGAGATCTCGAACAGCGGCTCGTCCAGGCCGATGTCCTCACCCTCCTTCTTGAGCCACTTGAGGATCGTGCCCTCGACGACGGTCTCGCCGAGTTGCGGCATGGTCACGGTCGTCGGCATGCTTCCCCCAGCCTCCTCACCACTTCGAGAGTCTGTTCACTGCCTCCACGATGTCCTCGACCTGCGGGATGAACGCGTCCTCCAGCGGCGGCGAGAACGGGACGGGCGTACTCGGCGGGGCCAGGCGCATCACCGGTGCGTCGAGCGACTCGAAGGCCTCCTCGGCGATCACCGCGGACACCTCCGCGCCGACGCCGAGGAACTTGTTCGACTCGTACAGCACCAGGGCTCGCGAGGTTTTCGCGACCGACTCGAGGATGGTCTCGGTGTCCATGGGATAGATCGTGCGGAGGTCGACCACCTCGGCGTCGACGCCGTTGTCGGCGAGCTCCTCCGCGGCCTCCAGCGCCTTGTGGACCATGGCGCCGTACGTGACGATCGAGACGTCGCTGCCGCTGCGCTTCACGTCGGCCGACCCGATGGGGACGGTGAAGTCCGGATCCTCGGACACGACCTCGCGGATCCGCCGGTAGATCCACTTGTGCTCGAAGAACACGCAGGGGTTGTCGTCGCGGATCGCCGCCTTCAGCAGCCCCTTCGCGTCGTTCGGGAACGCGGGGCAGATGACCTTGAGCCCGGGAGCGTAGGCGAACCACGGCTCGGGATTCTGCGAGTGGAACGCCGAGCCGCGGACGCCGCCGCCCGAGGGCCCGCGCACGACTAGCGGGAGCGGCACGCCGCTCCGGTAGTGGTACTTGCCGCCCACGGCGACCAGCTCGTCGAAGGCGCACGTGATGAAGTCGGCGTACTGGAGCTCGACGACCGGCCGCAGGCCCTCCATGGCGGCGCCGATGGCGATCCCGGTGAACGTGTCCTCGATGATCGGCGTGTCCATCACCCGGTCCGCGCCGAACCGCTCGATGAACCCTTCGGTGACCTTGAACGCGCCGCCGTAGAGGCCGATGTCCTCGCCCATCATGAAAACGGAGTCGTCCCGCTCCATCTCCTCCCACAGCGCTTCGGCGATGGCGATGAGGTACGTGGCCTCGCCGGCTTCCGTTCGCTTGCCGCGGGGCTCGGCACCGTGGCCGGCCGCGCCGGCCTCGACCTTCTCGGGGTTCGCGCGATTGCGCTCCTGCTCGGCCCGGTCCGGCTTCCCCTCGGCCTTGGCGGCCTGTTCCGCCGCGACCGAGGGATTCGTCTGTGGGACGTCCGGATCCACGCGGTCGCTCATGCCGGCGACCCTCCTGCGCGTCCCGGTTCGCGCGACCAGTACCCGTCGTCAGCGAACACGCCCGCCGTCACGTCGGCCGCCTCCGGCAGGGGAGACTGCTGCGCGAACTCGTACCCCTCGTCGAACTCCTTCTTGATGCGCTCGTCCAGCGCCTCGACCGCTGCGTCATCGACCACGCCTTCCTTCAGAAGGAGCTCCTGGAACCGCTTCACCGGATCCTTCTTCGTCATGTACTCCTCGAGCATCTCCTTCGGGACGTACTTCGCGGGGTCGTGACCCGCGTGACCGCGCCACCGGAGCGACACCGACTCCAGCAGCGACGGCCCATCGCCGGCGCGCGCCCGCGCCACGGCGTCGCGCGCCGCCACGTATACGTCGAGCACATCCTGCCCATCGACGCGTACCCCGGGCATCGAATAGGCCTCAGCCCGTTCCGCGACCGTCTTGGTCGGCATCTCGAGTTCGTTCGGGGTGGAGTATGCGAACTGGTTGTTGTTGACCACCCACACCACGGGGAGCTGCCAGATCGCCGAGACGTTCAGGCTCTCGTGCCATCGGCCGTTCGAGGTCGAACCGTCGCCGCAGATCGCCATGGCCACCCGGTCCTCACCTCGCCTCTTGTACGCGAGCGCCGCGCCGGCGGCCGGGGGATAGGCGCTGGGCAGGTTCGACAGCACCGCGAACGTGTGGGCGCCGCCCCAGTCGCCCATGTGCGAGTTCCCGTCTCGTCCGCGCGTGTACCCGTCGATGCGACCCCAGAACTGCGCCATCACCCGCTTCAGCTCGACGCCTTTCGCGAACTGCGCGGAGAGGTCGCGGTGCGTCGGGAACAGGGAGTCGTCCGGACGGAGCGCGAACGTCGCGCCGACGTGCGTTCCCTCCTGGCCCCGCCCGGAGTAGATCGCGCCGGGCAGGCGACCCTGGCGGTACAGGGCCTCCATGCGTTCGTCGAAGTACCGGCACAGCTTGAGCAGGTACAGGACGTGTCGAAGCTGTTCGTCGTCGAGGCCGGCCTTGTCGATGGAGGATTTCGTCTTCGTCGCCATCGCCTACAACGTGTGGAGGGGCTTGCCGGCGAGCGCGAGGTGCGCCTCGCCGATGGCCTCCGAGAGTGTCGGGTGTGGATGAATGAGCCGGGCCACGTCCGTGGGCACGGCTTCCCAGTTGTAGATGAGCATGCCTTCGGCCACCAGGTCGGTGACGTGCGGCCCGATCAGGTGCACTCCGAGCACCGCGCCGCCATCCTTCTCGGCGACGAGCTTGCACAGGCCGCCCTCCCCGACGATGTCCGCCTTGCCGATGGCCCGCATGTTGAGGTTCTCCACGTCGAGCTCGTATCCGCGATCGCGGGCCTGGGCCTCGGTCAGCCCGACGGACGCGATCTCGGGCGAGGAGAACGTCACTCGGGGGATACCAACGTAGTCGATCTCCGGCACATCCAGCCCGGCGATACGCTCGGCCACGGCGATGCCTTCGGTGAACGACACGTGTGCCAGCTGGAGCGGGGTGGCGGCGACGTCGCCGATGGCCCACACGTGCGGCACCGTCGTCTGCAGCGTGCCGTCGACCTTCACGAACCCTCGTTCCAGCTCCACTCCTGTCTCCTCGTACCCGAGACCCTGGCTGACCGGACCGCGTCCCACCGCCACCAGACAGATCTCGGCGTTCGCCGTCTCGGTCCTCCCGCCGGCCTCGTAGGTGACATCGACACCGTCGCCCGACTCCTTCACCTCGGAGACCTTCGCGCCGGCGGCCGTCGTGATCCCACGCCGTCGGAACGCCCGGGCCAGCTCCTTCGACACGTCCTCGTCCTCGAGCGGAGCCACGCGCTCCAGCGCCTCCACCACGGTGACCTCGGCACCCATGGACCGGTAGAACGACGCGAACTCGAGGCCCACGGCGCCAGCGCCGATCACCGCCGCCGACGCCGGCACGTGATCGAGGACGAGCGCCTGGTCGCTCGTGATCACGCGCTCGGAGATCTCGAGGCCGGGAAGGAGACGAGGCGCCGACCCCGTGGCCAGAACGACGTCCGCCGCCTGCACGGTCCGTCCGCTTACCTCGACGGCAGGCCCCGCGACCAGCTTGGCCAGGCCCTGGATCACATCGATCTTCCGCGCCTTCACCAGCCCGGTGAGCCCGTTCACCAACTTGTCGACCGTCTTCCGCTGGAAGACCTGGACGCCATCCCAGTCCACCTCACCGCTCGCCTTGATGCCCCATTCCTCGGAACGACTCACCGAGTCCATCACGGCGGCGGACTGCAGAAGGGCCTTCGTCGGGATGCAACCGCGCAGCACGCACGTGCCGCCCAGGCGGTCGTCCTTCTCGATCATGGCCACCCGTTTGCCCAGCTCGGCCGCGCGGAGCGCGCAGGAATACCCGCCGGTGCCAGAACCGATGACGACGACGTCGTACGTGTTCTCAGGCATGCCGACCCATCGTACCGCCGCTCCGTGAACCCGAGCGAAATAGGATGCGGAGCGTGCGGGAGGGAGCGGACGACGACCTGAAACGGACCCCGCTCGAGGAGGAGCATCGGGCCCTCGGAGGCAAGCTGGGCCCGTTCGCGGGCTGGCTCATGCCGATCGAGTACGAGGGGACACTCTCGGAACATCGCGCGGTGCGGGAGCGGGTGGGGATCTTCGACCTTATGCACCTGGGCAAGGTCGTCGTGGAGGGAGCCCCCGCCCTCGAGGTCCTTCAGCGGGCGGTGACCAACGACGTCTCGAAGGTGGAGGTCGGCCACGCCCAGTACAACCTCGTGCTGAACGAACGGGGCGGGATCGTGGACGACATCCTGGTCTACCGGCTCGGCGGCGAGCGGTACTTCGTCGTGCCGAACGCGGCGAACACCGAGAAGGTGCACGCGATCCTCCTCGAGGAGGCCGGCACCCTGCCGGTCGACGTGGTCCTGCATCCCGACTGGTGTTTCCTCGCCGTACAGGGCCCGATGTCCGTGGAGGTCGCGGGCGGGCTGTTCCCGGAGGCCGCCGACCTGCGCTATATGCAGTGCATGGAGGTCGACGACCGTGGCGAGCGTGTGATCCTTTCCCGATCCGGCTACACCGGTGAGGTCGGGTTCGAGCTCTTCCCGCCGGAAGCGGTCGTGCACGAGCTCTGGGAGGAGCTCGTCGAGGCCGGGCAGCCGTTCGGGATCGAGCCGTGCGGGCTGGGAGCTCGCGACACGCTCCGCCTCGAGATGGGCTATCCGCTCCACGGCCAGGACATCTCGGAGGAGCGAACGCCCCTCGAGGCTGCGTCGTCCTGGGCCGTGTCGTTCGACAAGGGGGACTTCCGAGGGCGCGAGGCCCTGGTGAAGCAGAAGGAGGAGGGCGTCCCCGCCCGGCTGTGGGGGTTCCGGATGCAGGATCGCGTGATCCCGCGCCCGCACCACCCGGTGGTCCGTGACGGGGAGCCGATCGGGGAGACCACGAGCGGAACGTTCTCGCCGACGCTCCGGGTCGGGATCGCCCTGGGCTACGTGTCCCCTCGCGACGCGGCGGAGTCGGGAGACGACGTCGAGATCGAAGTGCGAGGCAAGCGCGGACGTGCCGTCGTGACCAAGCCTCCGTTCGTGGACAGGAACCCGCGCGCCTAGCTCGGGTACATCCGGGCGGACCGCTTCGCCGCGTGGACCAGGTCGGTCACAGTGGCATGTCCGAAACGCGCTCCGTAGATCATGCGGTGCAAGTACCGGGCCGCCTGCGCGCCGTCGTGGACCACCGCGACGACGAGATACAGCCCGGAGTCGGGGAGTCCGACCCGCCGGACCGGGCCGAAGCTCGGAGCGGCGACGAAGTACGACCACCGGTTCACACGATCCCCGACCTGGCACGTGCCCGACGCCGTCGCGGCGAAGTCGCCGAAGGCCGCGCCGCTGGAACGAGCGTCCGGCAGGTGGTCGACGATGATCTGCTGCTGTGCGGTCGTGCAGTGCTGGGACGTGGCGAGGCGGGGCAGGACCGGCCATTTCGCAGCGAGGTAGAAGAAGTCCGACGGGACGCCGACGCGCGAGACCTTCATCCACGCCGCCTCGACTCCGGGCTCGGTCCCGTCCATCTCTTGCCAGCGGTCGAGGTCCGGGGACGCCATCAGCCCTTCCTGGAGCGATCCGTCGACCCTGAGCGAGGCCGAGGTCCAGTGGCGAGGAACGACGTACTGGACCGGTCCCTCGGTCACGACGGTGAAGGGGCTGGGACGGAGGGCGGACCGGTCGGGAGGCGCCGGGGCACGCGACGTTCCGGAGGCCGTCTGACATCCGACGGCCAGCATCCCGATGGCCAACGCTGGAACGAGCCGATGCACGGTGAGGCTCCCGAGGCGAGTCTAATCCGGCCGCCGATGGTCTGCCGACCGCGTGAGGGCTAGGATTCCGGCCAATCGAAGAGCTCTCGAGGTTGGCCGGCCGGGAGGCACCTGGCCGGCCCCAAGAGGGAAGCCGGTGAGAGTCCGGCGCGGTCGCGCCACTGTGACCGGGGAGCGAACCGACGGAGCCACTGGGGTACACGCCCTGGGAAGGGTCGGGGAGCGGTGATCCGGGAGCCAGGAGACCTGCCTGGAGAGCCTGAGGTCGTCCTTCGCTCGAAAGGAGGCGCTCATGGCGACCCATCCGAGGAGGCTCCTCGGTCCCGCGGTCCTGGCGGTCCTCTCGCTCGTCGGTGCGGCGTGCGGCGGCGGCGGTCCCACCCAGCCCGCACCGACCCACTCCGACGCGCCCGCGGCGCGGTTCCCGCTCACCCTGACCGACGACGACGGCGTCGCGGTCACGTTCAAGTCGCCGCCGCAGCGGATCGTGACGTTCTCACCGTCCGACACCGAGATCGTGTACGCCCTCGGTCTGGGGAACAGACTCGTCGGGGTGTCGGGCCCCGCGGACGACTATCCCGCGGCGGCCACGAAGATCACGCACGTGGGCGCCGGCGAGTTCGGCTCGGAACTGAACGTCGAGAAGGTCGTGTCCCTCGACGCGGATGTCGTGCTGTACACGTTCGGGTCGGCGCCGTGGATGGCCCAGGCTCGCAAGCTCGGCATCCCGGTGTTCACGACGCACTCGACCAGCGTGAACGACGCCATGCACGACATCGACACGATCGGCCGGCTGCTCGGCGAGGCCGCCCCGGCCAAGGCCCTCACGACGCGGATGCGTCGCGACGCCGGCCTCATCGAACGAAGCGTCGCCGAGGTGCCCGCGGCGACGTGCTTCTACGAGGAGGGGTACAACCCGCTGTACACGGTCGGACCGGGCTCGCTCGAGTACGACATGTTGCGGCAGGCTGGCTGCCGACCTGTCACCGCGAGCGCCAAGAGCCCGTACCCGCAGTGGTCGGTGGAGGCCTTGCTGAAGGAGAACCCCGACGTGTACTTCGCGGGCACGGAGTCGACGCGGTCGGTGCAGCAGGTGGCCAGGCGCCCCGGGTTCGACGCGCTCACGGCGGTGAAGGAAGGGCGGGTCGATGTCGTCAACTCCGATCTGATCAGCCGACCGGGCCCGAGGCTGGTCGAAGGGCTCTCGGAGCTGGCCAAGGATCTCCACCCGGAGTCCTTCGGGTAGCCGATGGGAGAACGCCGGTACCGCATCACGCTCGTCGTCCTTGCGCTCGGCCTGGTCGGCGCGATCCTGCTCGGCGTCGGGCTTGGGGCGGTGTCGATCGCGCCGTGGGACACGATCCGGCTGATCGGGTGGAAGCTCCACCTCTGCGGACGGCCACCCGTCTCGATCGCCACGCAGGTCATCGTGCTGCAGCTCCGGTTGCCGCGGGTCCTGCTGGCAGTGATCGTGGGCGCGGCGCTGGCAGTGGCGGGGATGCTGTTCCAGGGACTGTTCCGCTACCCAATGGCCGACCCCGCCATCATCGGGGTGTCCTCGGGCGCAGCGCTCGGCGCGGTGTTCGTCATCGTGGCCGGGGGCGGGGCGGCGCTGGGCGGCCTCGGCATCTCGGCCGCTGCGTTCGTTGGCGCCATCATCACCGCGTTCGCGGTGTACCGCATCGCGCGGATCGGGCCCAGCACGAACGTCGCCACGCTCCTGCTCGCCGGGATCGCCATCGCGTCGCTCATCTCCGGGCTCATCTCGATCGTGATGTCGCTGTCGGGCCAGGAGATCCGTTCGATCTACTTCTGGCTCCTGGGCGGCGTCGGCGATCGGGGCTGGACGGCGCTGGAGATCGCGACGCCGTTGATCGCAGTGGGTGTCGGCGTCGCGGTGTTCCTGGTGGGCGATCTGAACCTGATGACGATGGGGGAGGAACGGGCATCCCAGCTCGGGACCGAGATCGAACGATTCAAGCGGATCTCGCTCGCCGCCGGCGCGCTCCTCGCTGCCGCGGCGGTGTCCGTGTCCGGCGTGATCGGATTCGTGGGGTTGATGACGCCCCACCTCATGCGGCTCGTGGTCGGGGCGGACCACCGGAGGCTGCTGCCGGCTTCTCTCCTGGCCGGTTCCGTCTTCCTCGTGCTCGCCGACCTGGCGGCCCGGACCGTGATCTCCCCGGAGGAGCTTCCGGTCGGTGCGGTCACGGCGCTGCTGGGGGCTCCGTTCTTCCTGTTCCTGCTCCGCCGCCAGAGAAGGGGGGTCTGGGAGGCCAGCTCGCCGGACGGCGGGATGAGGAGGAGGGCACGGAGCGAGCGGACTCCCCAGTCGAAACAGGTGGCCCGTGTCTGAGCTGCAGTTCGAGGACGTGTGGGCCGGCTACGGCGATGACCCGGTGGTCCGCGGCGTGTCCCTGCGCGTTGCGGGCGGGGAGATCCTCGGATTGGTCGGGCCGAACGGTTCCGGCAAGACGACGCTCGTTCGGGCCGCCTCCCGAGCCCTCCGGCCGACGAGCGGCCGGGTGCTCGTGGACGGCGTCGATCCGTATTCGGTCTCCGCGCGTCGCGCCGCCCGCATGGTCGCCGTGGTGCCGCAGGACGTGATTCCCGCGTTCTCGTTCACCGCGCTCGAGGTGGCGATGATGGGCCGCTCGCCCCACCGCACCGCGTGGCATCCCGGCGACGCGGAGGACTGGTCCCAGGTCCGCGAGGCGATGGACGCGACCGGGGTCGCCGACCTGGCCGATCGCCCCATCGAGGAGCTGTCCGGCGGGGAGCGGCGACGAGTGGTTCTGGCCCAATCGCTGGCGCAAGACACGCCGGTGCTGCTGCTCGACGAGCCCACCACGCATCTGGATCTCCTCCACGTGGTCGAGCTGCTCACGGTGGTTCGTTCGCTCGCCTACGACAAGGGCAGGGCGATCCTGGCGATCTTCCACGACCTCAACCTCGCCGGGGCCGCCTGTGACCGGATGTGCGTGCTGGCCGAGGGGCGCGTGGTGGCGAGGGGTCGGCCCCACGAGGTCCTCACTCGCGAACTTCTGACCGAGGTCTACGGGGTCGACGCCGACGTCGTCCCGGATCCACGCACGGGACGTCCCATCGTGGCCCTGCGAACGCCGGGACCTGCCGGGATCACTCCGTATACCGAGGAGGGACCATCGCCTCGACCTCGCGCCGCACCGGCGCGCGCTCAGGACGGCTAGGCGTCGCGGGGACGTCGTCGGATGAGATCTGCAACAGCGGCGAGTGCTCCGGGATGCAGAACCGGACCCGGCTTCCACCGGCCGGGAGCGGGTCCGCGGACATGACCCCGCCGTGCATCACGACGAGCTGTCTCGCCAGATGCAGGCCGATCCCCAGGCCGGCGCGCTCCTTGCGCAGCACGTTCTCGGCGGTCACGAAGGGCTCCTGGAACGCTTTGGTCACGATGTGACGAGGGACCCCGATCCCCGAGTCCGTGACGGAGAACTGCACCCCTTCGGACAGGCGACGGAGCGAGACCTCGATGCGCCCACCCGGCGGCGAGAACCGGCAGGCGTTCTCAACGAGTTGCTTCATGGCCTGGGCGATGCGGGCGCGATCCGCGAGCACCCCGAGTGACGGCTTGATGGAACGCTCGATCACGCTATCCGGATAGGCCTCGGCGACTCCATCGCAGACCTCGTGCGCCAGCACCGACATCTCCACCCGCCTCGGATCGAGGGTCAGTCGGCCCTGCCCGAGGTCGGCCACGGAGACGATCTCCTCGACCGTGACGGTGAGCTTCTCGAGTGCGGCGTCCATCCGATTCAGGAATTGCTCCTGGTCGTTCTCGGTCAACCGTCCGCTCTTCAACAGGTGCGCGATGCCTTTCACGATGGTCACGGGAGTCCGGAGCTCGTGATTGACGTTGGCGATGAACTGGTCCTTCGTCCCCACGACCTCCTGCAGCCGCATCGTGGTCTCGCCGAGGGCCCTGGTGAGATCGGACTCGCGCTGGATCGCGTGCGCGAACCTCGGCATGAGCTGGGCGGCGATCTTCGGGGCGATCACCAACCCCCCGTCGAGCACGGCTGTGATCCGGTCCGCGAGATCGCTGGGCCCGTCCTCCTTGAGCAGATAACCGGCGGCGCCGGCCAGCAAGAGCTCGACGGCCTCCTCCATGTCCGGGCGGGCCGTCCAGCAGACGACGGGGGAGGCGGGCGATTCCCTTCGAAGCCGCGCGACGAGTTGCGGCCCCGAGAGCGAGGGGATTGAGGGGTCGACGAGGACGACGTCAGGCCGGACGCGGCCGGTCAGCTCCAGCGTCCGGAACCCATCGGTTCCCGCGTCGACGGCCGTCTGGAGCATGCCCGCGGACAGCGCGTATCGGACGAGAGCGTGGCCCTCCAGTGACCCGCCCACCACAACCTTGATCGCCATATGCCGGAGAGATATCGACCGTGAAGGCCGGGCGGTTGACCCGCATGAGAGGTTGCTAACCCAGTCGCTCTCGGGATCCTGCCTATTCCACGATGCCCTTGCGGATGGCGATGGCCACGGCCTGGGCCCGATCGTTCGCGCCGAGCTTCTCGAAGATACGCTCGAGGTGCGTCTTCACCGTGTGGGGGGAGATCCCCAGGTCGTGCGCGACTTCCTTGGTCGTCGCGCCGTACGCCACCATCTGAAGGATCTCGGCCTCCCTCTTGGACAGCGGCGCCTCGGGGCGACGATCCACCAGCTGGACCTCCTCGATGAACGCTTTGGTCAGGCTTGGGTGGATGACCGCCTTGTCGTCGAGGGCGAGCTTCGCGGCATGGACCAGCTCCGCGGGGGTGACGTCCTTCAGGAGGTAGCCGGACACGCCGGCCTGGATGGCCTCGGAGATCGCTTGTCTGGACTCGTCGACCGTGAAGAGGATGACCCGAGTCTCGGGGTTGTCCTGCTTGATGATTCGGGTGGCCTCGATCCCGCCCATCCCGGGCATCCGGACGTCCATGAAGACCACCTCGGGCCGGAGCTTCTCGACGGCCTCGATGGCCTCCTCTCCGCTCGAGGCCTCACCGACGATGTCGACCTCGTCGGTGATGGAGAGCGCGCTCCGCAAACCGTCACGCGTGACGGGGTGGTCGTCGACGATCAGGATCCGCATCGTGCCCGCCCTCCACGACAAGACAAGGGGTCTCTCGCCAGTGCGCGTCTAGAATAGTCCCGAGAAGGGGGCTATATGGCCGAAAACGACACGGATGTCGAGGCGCCCGCGGAGGCTGGATCGAACGGCTCCTCGGACGTCGAGCTGACCGAGGATCGGGTCCTCGAGGCCCTGAAGAACGTGCTCGATCCCGAGCTCGGGATCAACATCGTGGATCTCGGGCTCGTCTATGACGTGTCGATCGAGGACGACGCCGTCCACATCGTCTACACACTCACCACCATGGGCTGCCCGATCGGGCCGCTGATCGAGGAGCAGATGGCCAGGATGCTGGCCGACGTGCCCGGGATCGACCGGGTCGACGCCGAGATGGTGCTGCGACCGCCGTGGACGCCGGAGATGATGTCCGAGGAGGCCAAGGCGGCGCTCGGGTTCTTCTGATCCGGGGGAACGCTCGAGGACCGCTCCGTCCTCAGAGTTGCGGTGCACGCGCGCGCTGGTACAGTATTCCGACTTCGGGGGTGGGATTCATCGTCGCAGGAAGGAGGCACTGCGGTGGCCGAGTACGCGAATCCGGACGTGTTGGTGGAGACCGATTGGCTCGAGGGGCACCTCGACGACCAGAACGTCCGAGTGATCGAGGTCGACGAGGACACGTCGGCCTACGAGAAGGGGCACATCAAGAATTCCGTCGGGTGGAACTGGAACACCGACCTTCACGCAGAGGTCGGCCGCGACTACGTGGATCAGGATGGCTTGTCCAAGCTCCTACAGAATGCCGGAGTGGGTTCCGACACCACGGTCGTCCTGTACGGCGGGAACAACAACTGGTTCGCCGCCTACGCCTACTGGATCCTGAAGCTCCGGAGCTTCGAGAACGTGAAGCTCCTGAACGGCGGCCGCAAGAAGTGGGAGCTCGAGTCCAAGGAGCTGACCCAGGACGTGCCGAGCTTCTCCGCGACCGACATCAAGGTCTCGGGTGCGGACCGGAAGGAGATCCGGGCCCTCCGTGACGAGGTCATCTCGAAGCTGGGCAAGTCCGCGCTGGTGGACGTCCGCTCACCTGAGGAGTACCGGGGCGAGAAGCTCGCGCCGGACCACCTCCCGCAGGAGCAGGCCCAGGTTCCCGGCCATATCCCGGGCGCCGCGAACATCCCGTGGGGGAAGGCAGCGAACGAGGACGGCACGTTCAAGTCCGCGGACGCGCTGAAGGCGCTGTATGAGGGCGAGGGCATCACTCCCGACAAGGAGATCATCGCGTACTGCCGGATCGGGGAGCGCTCCTCGCACACCTGGTTCGCCCTGCAGGAGCTCCTCGGCTACGGGAACGTCAAGAACTACGACGGGTCCTGGACCGAGTACGGCTCGCTGGTGGGCGTCCCGGTCGAGCGTGCGTAACGCAGTCTGAGCGTCGAAGGGCGGGGCCCAGCCCCGCCCTTCGTGCTGTTCGGGCCGGGTGGGAGGCCAAATCCGACCTCTCAGATCGACTTTACGAGCCCTCCGCGGGTAGACTGAGACTGCGATGGCGCAAACTCAGGAACAGCACCTCGAGGAGCTCTCCAAGGGATATCGCTTCGGTTGGCACGACCCCGCGCATTCCGTGTTCGTGCCGAAGAAGGGACTCAACGAGGCGGTCGTCGAGGAGATCTCGGCGATGAAGTCCGAGCCGGAGTGGATGCGCAAGTTCCGGCTGAAGTCGCTGAAGCATTTCCAGGTCCGGCCCATGCCGTGGTGGGGCGCGGACCTCTCCGACATCGACTTCGACGACATCTACTACTTCATCCGCTCCACCGAGAAGCAGGCCAAGAACTGGGAGGACCTGCCCGAGGACATCCGGGGGACCTGGGACAAGCTGGGGATCCCCGAGGCGGAGAAGAAGTTCCTCGGCGGCGTCTCGGCGCAGTACGAGTCCGAGGTCGTGTACCACAAGATCAAGGACGAGCTCGACTCGATGGGCGTGCTGTTCAGCGACATGGACAGCGCGCTGCGCGACCACCCCGACTTGGTGAAGGAGTACTTCGGGACGATCATCCCGCCCAACGACAACAAGTTCGCCGCGCTCAACAGCGCGGTGTGGTCGGGCGGGTCGTTCATCTACGTGCCGCCGGGCGTGCACGTCGACATCCCGCTCCAGGCCTACTTCCGCATCAACGCGGAGAACATGGGTCAGTTCGAGCGGACGTTGATCATCGCCGACGAGGGTTCGTACGTGCACTACGTCGAGGGATGCTCGGCGCCGATCTACACGACTGATTCGCTGCACAGCGCCGTGGTCGAGATCATCGTGAAGAAGGGCGCGCGGGTCAGGTACACCACGATCCAGAACTGGTCGACGAACGTGTACAACCTCGTGACGAAACGCGCGGCGGCCTACGAGGACGCCGTGATGGAGTGGGTCGACGGCAACATCGGGTCGAAGGTCACGATGAAGTACCCGTCGATCTACC
>JBKOXF010000067.1:0-3339 GCA_046724795.1 Actinomycetota bacterium
GGACCATCCAGGCCGTGGAGGACCTCCGCCAGCAGATCCCGGCGGGGGTCCGACAGCTCATGTCGATCCCCGGCCTCGGCCCCAAGAAGGCCATGGCGCTGCACGAGGAGCTCGGGATCGGGTCCATCGAGGAGCTCATGGACGCGGTGCACGAAGAGCGGCTGGCCGGGCTGAAGGGATTCAGCAAGAAGACCGAGGAGAACATCCTGCGGGGGATCCGCCAGCTCCAGGAGTCGGGGGAGCGGGTGCAGATCGGAGTGGCACTCGATCTCGCGGAGGAGATGCTCGCAGAGCTCGGAGGCGTCAATGCCGTCCGGAATTCCTGCTACGCGGGATCCCTGCGGCGGATGCAGGAGACCATCGGCGACATCGATCTCCTCGTGGCGAGTGAGGACTCGGACGCCGTGATGGATGCGTTCACTTCCTTGTCCTACGTCGAGCGCGTCATCGCTCGGGGAGACACGAAGTCCAGCGTGCGAACCACGAAAGGGCTGCAGGTCGATCTGCGGGTGATCGAACCCGGCGTGTGGGGAGCGGCCCTCCAGTACTTCACCGGCTCGAAGGCGCACAACATCCGGACCCGGGAGATCGCCGTTCGCAAGGGGCTGAAGCTCTCAGAGTACGGCCTGTTCGAGGCGAAGACGGGGAAGCTCATCGTGGCGGAGACCGAGGAGGAGGTGTACGAGCGACTCGGCCTCCCGTGGATCCCGCCGACCCTGCGCGAGGATCGCGGTGAGGTCCAAGCCGCGCTCGCGGGAGAACTCCCCGAGGTCGTGCAGCAGAAGGACATCCGCGGAGACCTCCACACGCACACCAATCTCACCGACGGACTGTCAACGCTGGAGCAGATGCTGGAGACGGCGGCGACGATGAGGTACGCGTACTACGCGATCACCGATCACGCCCCGAACCTGTACATGCAGCAGATGACCGACGACAAGATGCTCGCCCAGCGCGATCGGGTCCGGAAGCTGCAGTCGACGTACCCGAAGATGACGCTCCTGCATGGGTCGGAACTGAACATCGACCCAGAGGGCGACGTTGACTGGCCTCCGGAGTTCCTGGAGGGCTTCGACGTGTGCGTCGCGTCGGTCCACTCGCACTTCAACCAGTCCAAGGACGACATGACCAAACGGATCGTCCGTGCGTGCGAGAACCCGTACGTGAATGTGATCGGCCATCCCACCGCCCGGCTGATCGGGAGGCGTCAGCCCATCGAGTTCGATCTGGACGAGGTGTTCGCTGCAGCGGCGAGGACCGGCACCGCGCTCGAGGTGAACTCGTTCCCCGACCGCCTCGACCTGAAAGACGAACACATCCTGTGGGCGCGGCGCCACGGGGTGAGGTTCGCGATCGACACCGACTCGCACTCGACCGTGCACCTGGCCTTCATGCGGTTCGGCGTCGGCACGGCGCAGCGCGGCTGGCTCACGAAGGACGACGTCATCAACGCGTGGCCGCTATCGAAGCTCCGGAAGTTCGTCGAGGCGAAGCGCACGCGAGGGCGTTGACCAGGCCGCTCGCCCGATCGTTCTACGCCAGGCCGTCGCTGGCGGTGGCGCGGGCTCTGCTCGGGCGTGACCTCGTGCGCATCCTCGAGGACGGCACCGAGCTTCGGGCGCGGATCGTCGAATGCGAGGCCTATCGGCAGGACGATCCGGCCAGCCACTCGTTCAAGGGCCGGACCCCGACGCGCGAGACCATGTTCGGCCCGCCCGGACACCTTTACGTCTACACCTCCTACGGCATGCATTTCTGCATGAACGTCGTGACCGGGCGGAACGGGGAGGGGAGTGCGGTCCTGCTCCGCGCCGCGGAGCCGCTCGAGGGCAGTGAGCGCATGGCTGAGCTTCGAGGGCTTAGCGACGCGCGGCTGCTCCTGGCCGGACCGGGTCGGCTGTGTCAGGGCCTGGGGATCACCCGGAAGCACGACGGTGCGGACGTGGTCGCCGGGGATGACCTACTGCTCGAACGAGGCAGGCCCGTCGCCGACGGCGACGTCGTCGTGGGACCGCGCGTTGGCCTGACCGTGGCGCGCGAGCACCCCTGGCGCTTCACCGTCCGAGGCAGCCCGTTCCTGTCACGGGGGCCAGTGCGGATCGCCGGTTCGGCGGAGCCGCGCTGATAGCATCGCGCCGACATGGCCTCGGATCTCGAACGACTGCTGAGCGGGACCGCCGCCGTCATCCCTGAAGACGAACTCGAGCAGAAGCTCGAACTCGGCCGTCCACTTCGGGTGAAGCTCGGCATCGACCCTTCACGGCCGGACCTGCACCTCGGCCACACGGTGGTTCTGCGCAAGCTTCGGCAGTTCCAGGACCTCGGCCACACGGCCGTGCTGATCATCGGCGACTTCACCGGACTCGTCGGCGACCCCAGCGGCCAGTCGGAAACGCGCCCCATGCTCTCGCCGGAGGAGATGGAGGCGAACGCCCGCTCGTACTTCGAGCAGGCCGAGTTGGTCCTCGACGTCGATCGCGCCGAGATCCGTCACAACTCCGAATGGCTGGGGGTCCTGTCGATGCAGGAGGTGCTCCAGCTCACGTCGCAGGTCACGGTGGCCCAGATGCTCGAGCGGGAGGACTTCGACGCCCGCTATCGGGAGGGTCGGCCGATCAGCGTGGTCGAGTTCCTCTATCCGTTGATGCAGGCGATGGACTCCGTGGCCATCAACGCCGACGTCGAGATGGGCGGCACCGACCAGACCTTCAACCTCCTGATGGGGCGCGAGATCCAGCGCGCGTATGGACAGGACCCGCAGGTGGTGTTCACCATGCCCCTCATCGAGGGGACGGACGGCAAGCGCAAGATGTCGAAGTCCTTCGACAACTACGTCGCCCTGACCGAGCCGCCCGAGGAGATGTTCGGCAAGCTCATGAGCATCCCCGACGAGCTCATCGACAAGTACACGGAGCTCTGCACGGACCTCGAGCCGGTGGATGGGAACCCCAACGAACGGAAGCGTCGGATGGCGAGGGCCGTGGTCGACCTGTACCACGGCTCGGGAACAGGGGAGGATGCGGAAGCCCGGTTCGACCAGGTGTTCAAGCGCCGCGAGGTCCCCGATGACGTCCAGGAGGTGGCGGTCCCGGAATCCGCCTTCAAGGACGGGCGGATCTCGGTTGCGCTTCTCCTGGCGGGGATCCGGCTCGCCTCCTCCAACTCGGAGGCCCGCAGGCTGATCAAGCAGGGCGGGGTCAAGATCGACGGGCGGACCGTCGAAGATCCCGAGGCAGTGGTGGACCCCCCAGCGCTGGCTGGGAAAGTGGTGCAAGTCGGACAACGCCGGATGGTCCGGATCGCGCCTTGAACAGCGGGTTCGGTCCAGGTTGACGACTG
>JBKOXF010000038.1:0-13085 GCA_046724795.1 Actinomycetota bacterium
CCCGGCCTGGCCTCGGAGCGGGCGTTCATCGATCGGTTCCGGCGCGAGGCGCGGGCCGCGGCCAACCTCTCCCATCCCAACATCGTGCAGGTCCACGACTGGGGCGAGCGCGACGGCACCTCGTTCATGGTCATGGAATACGTCCGGGGGCCGAACCTCCGCGAGCTGCTGACCGCCCGGGGCCGTCTGATGCCGGCGCAGGCTGCGGAGGTCGTGCTGCAGGTCCTCGCCGCCCTCGACCACGCACACCGCCGGGGCATCGTGCACCGCGACGTCAAGCCCGAAAACGCGCTCCTGACGCCCGAAGGCGTGGTGAAGGTGGCGGACTTCGGCCTGGCGCACGCGCTCGCAGAAGCGCGCATCACGCAAGCTCCCGGCACCGTCACGGGGACCGTGCAATACCTGGCGCCCGAGCAGATCCGCGGCGAACAGGCCGACCCCCGCACCGACCTCTACGCGCTGGGCATCGTGACGTACGAGCTCTTGACCGGCCGCGTGCCGTTCAGCGCCGAGACGTCGCTCGCGGTGGCGTACAAGCATCTTTCGGAGCGGGTGCCCGCGCCGTCGGACTGGGCGCCCGACGTCCCCGAGAAGCTCGATCGGATCGTGCTGCAGGCGGCGGCGAAGGACCCGGACGACCGTCCGCGCTCCGCCGCCGACCTGCGCGCGGATCTCGTGGCGGTGGTGGGCTCACTCCCATCGGCGACGAGGCTCGCCGACCTGGTGGCCGCGACGCCTGCGCGTGAGGACTCGCAGGTCGTGGACCTTTCCCGCGCCACCACGGTCACGATCCCGCAGGTCGTCACCCCTCGACGAGGTCATCATCGCGCGCGGCGGAGACGGTGGCCGTGGGTGGTGTTTTCGCTCCTGCTCGCCGTCGCGCTCGCCGCAGGCGGTTGGGCGGTGTGGACGTACGCGATCCCCCACTCCGTCGCCGTGCCACGGGTGATCGGCCTGCAGGCGCAGGAAGCGCGGTCCCGACTCGAGGCGGCGGGGTTGACTGTGACGACGGGGAAACCGATCCCCTCGATCAAGATCGCCCAGGGCGACGTGGCCAGGCAGCAGCCTCCGCCGGGAACGGACCTGAAGAAGGGTTCGCTCGTGACGCTGCAGGTCTCGACCGGGCCGCCGATGCGAACGGTCCCGAGTGTCAAGGGCCTCCCGGTGGACACGGCGAAGAGCCAGCTGACCCAGCGCGGGTTCGTTCCTTCTGTCAGGAATCAGTGGTCGCAGACGGTTCCGGACGGGCACGTCGTCACGCAGGATCCCGACGGGGCGAGACGCGCTCGCTACGGCAGCAAGGTCAAGCTCATGGTCAGCAAGGGCCCGGAGCCGGTCCTCGTGCCGCAGGTGATCGGCCGCCCGGTCGACGAGGCCATTGCCATCCTCGAGGCCGCCGGGTTCTCCGTCACGCAGGTGAACCGGTTCTCCGACAGCGTCTCGCGTGGACTCGTGATGCAACAGCACCCGTCGACGGGCTCGGCCCCGCGGGGGTCGGGCGTCGCGATCACCGTGTCGCGCGGACCGAAGGTCTTCCCGATGCCGAACGTCGCGGGCGACTCGAGCTCGGCCGCCGAGCAGGAACTGAAGAGCCTGGGCCTCGATGTGCACGTCGTGGTGATCCCGTCGTCGAGCGGGAACACCGTGGTCGGCCAGAGCCCGAGCGCGGGGACGACCGTGCATCCGGGCGACAGCGTCACGATCTTCCTGGCATAAGCGCAGTCGCGCTCCGCTACCCTCGATCCGTGATCATCGGATCCCACGTCCGGACCAAGGGCGGCATCTTCTCGGCCCCGGCCATCGCGCAGGAGGAGACGGCCGACGCCGTGCAGGTCTTCGCGTCGAACGCGAGGCAGTGGCGGCCCCCGGACTTCTCCGACGAGCGAGCCGAGGAGTTCCGGGCGATGTGGAAGGAGGCCGGACTCGGCCCGCTGTTCCTGCACGCGCCGTACCTCGTGAACATCGCGTCGCCCGTGCCGGAGTTCCACCGGAAGTCGGTGGAACTGGCGCGGGCGACGATGGTCGCGGCGGAGGCGCTCGGCGCGGCCGGGCTGGTAGTGCACGCGGGGGCTGGCGGCCCCGAGGAGCCCGAGCGAGCCCTCGAGCGTGCGGCGGAGAGCTTGAGCTCGGCGGTGCAGGCGAGTGAGGCATGGCTGATCGTCGAGCTGATGGCGGGCACGATGGGATCGGTGGCTACGACCATCCCGGAGGCGGCCGAGCTGTTCCGAACGGTCGACCATCCTCGGCTCAGGCTCTGCCTCGACACCTGTCACCTGTTCGCCGGGGGCTACGCGCTCGACACACCAGACGGCGTGAGCGAGCTCTTCAGGGAGGTCGCAGAGCATGGCCTCGAGGATCGGCTCGTCCTGGTCCATGCGAACGATGCGAAGTTCGAACGCGGGTCGCGGCGCGATCGTCACGAGAACGTGGGGAAGGGCTACATCGGGCGCGAGGGCTTCCGGGCCATCCTGCACGTCCCCCTGGTGCAGCGGTGCGCGGTCGTCGTGGAGACGCCCGGGCGGCGCGAGAACCACCGGGAGGACATCGAGACGCTCCGCGAGCTGGCCGCGGCGTGAGCGCCGTCGAGACGCGCACGGAGACCCGCGAACGCCGCTTCACGCGACACGGCTATGCGCTCGCCCTCATCGGGGTGACCGCCGTGTGGGGCGTGACGTTCCCGGTCGTGAAGGACGCGGTCGAACGGGTTCCGCCCTTCGAGTTCCTCGCGCTTCGGTTCGCACTCGCCGCGATCGTGACGACGGCGATCTTCGCGGGCCAGGTCCGCAAGCTCGGCCGCGAAGGCGTCGTCGCCGGTGCGTTGGCCGGTACGACGCTGTTCGCCGGGTACGCCTTCCAGACGGTCGGGCTCCAGTACACGCGAGCGTCGAACGCGGGCTTCGTCACGGGATTATTCGTGGTCTTCGCGCCGCTGTTCGCGACGCTGTTCCTGCATCGCCGGCCGCACTTCGGCGCGATGCTCGGCGTGATCCTCGCGGTGGCCGGACTCGCGCTTTTGTCGCTCACCGACCATCTGCACGTGCGCAAGGGGGACGCCATCGTGCTGTTCGCGGCGATCTCGTTCGCGCTGCAGATCGTGCTGCTCGCGCGGTACGCGCCGCGGCATCACCCCGGTGCGCTCGCCGCGGTGCAGCTCTGGGTCACGGCGGTGCTCTCGGGCCTGTGGTCGGTGAGCGGCGAGGAGTGGCGGGCTCCGACCGCGTCGGTGTGGGGGGCGGTCGTGATCACGGGGCTGTTCGCGTCCGCGGTGGCATTCACGGTTCAGACGGCCGCGCAGCGCCACATCGGCCCGACCCGCACGGCGGTGATCCTCACGATGGAACCCGTGTTCGCCGGGCTGTTCGGGTACCTCCTGCTGGACGAGCGCCTGACGCTCCGGGGGTGGATCGGCGCAGGGTTGATCCTGGCCGGCATGCTCGTGGCGGAGTTGTGGCCGAGACGCGCGTCCCCGGAGGAGCGGCGCTCCTAGCGTTCGCCCTGCTCGCCGTGGTGAAATCGGCGCCGCCATGCCTGATCCCGAATCGGTCGCCGCGATCCGCGCCGCCGTCGACGTGATGCTTCCGGCCACCGACGGCAAACCCGGGGCCGTGGACCTCGGCGTGGAGCGGCATGTCGTGGAGCAGGCCGAGGGGGCCATGGAGGGCTCGCCCGATCTCATGGCCGCGCTGCTGAACGCCTATGCGGACGGAGTGCGATCCGGTGTCCCGTTCGCCGACCTTTCCCGCGAGGAGCGCGTGACCGTGCTCCGCACGATGTACGCCGACGAGGCCCAGGACATCCGCGAGGTCGTCGACACGATCCAGATCTTCGCGATCGGTGGGTTGTACTCGGAGTGGGCCACGTTCGACCCGAAGACCCGCCAGTTCGACCGCCCGGCGGCGTGGGACGACGTGGGGTACCACGGCCCCGTGGACGGCGTGCCCGAGTACCGGGTGGACATCTGATGACGGACGTCGTCGTCATCGGAGCGGGTGGAGGCGGGCCGGTCGCGGCGTTCGAACTGGCCCAGCGCGGCATCAGCGTGACCGTGCTGGAGGCCGGGCCGTGGCTCGATCCCGACCGCGACTTCTCCCGGCTCGAGGACGACATGGGTGGCCTCGTGTTCGGGCGGTTGAGCTGGGGGCCCGGCGACCGCTCGAAGCCGGGGTGGGTACGGCGCCGCGACGGCGTCGGCCTGGCCTTGCAGGCAGCCGGCGTCGGCGGGACCACACTCCACTACAACGGTATCTGCCCTCGCGCGTACAAGCCGGCGGCGGACGCCCGGTGGCCCTTCCCGTACGAAGAGATGATCCCGTACTACGAACGGGTCGAGGAGCTTTTGCCGGTGGCGATGGTCCGCGACCTTGACACGAAGGACGCGCTGTTCGCGGCGGGCTGCGAGAAGATCGGCCTCGGCCAGAGCGAGTCGCGCGACATCACGTCGCTGGAGCCGGTGTGGCGGCCCTGCCACAACGCGATCCTGCCCATCGCGGAGATGGGGCCGGACACCGACCTCACGCAGGTCGAGGGCTGCACGATGTGCGGCCACTGCCTCCAGGGATGCCCGAATCCCGCCGGACAGCCGCTCGAGAAGAAAGCGAAGCGCGCGACCAATGTGAGCTACGTGCCGGCGGCCGTCGCGACTGGACGGTGCGAGATCGTGCCGAACGCGTTCGCGACGGCGATCCTGTTCGAGGACGGCTCGGACGGCCGCGCCCGAGCGCTCGGCGTTCGATGGCGCGACACCGAGACCGGCGAGACCCACGAGATCGAGGCGTCGGTCGTGGTCATGGCGGGCGGTTCGGTCGAGAACCCTCGCCTGTGGCTGAACTCGGGACTGCCGAACCCACACGACGCCGTAGGCCGCCGCCTGACCACCCACCTCCAGGACTTCGTCACCGGGTTCTTCGATCGCGAGGTCAACCCCGATGTCGGCCAGGTCACGATGGCCCGCGCCGACTTCCCCGGCTACGGGACGCTGTGGGCGCAGGGCTTCGGCCCCCAGTCCTACGGCGCCGTGATCGCGGGGACGGGGATGGGCTTCTACGACGATCCGGTTGACGACGAGCCGTGGGACTTCGCCGGCCGATGGTTCGGAGAGGACGCGGTTCGGCGGATCGATGAGTACCACCGGTCGCTCTCGGTCGTGGTGTGCACCGACGACGAGCCTTCGCCCGACAACCGAGTGATGCTCGCCGACGACTGGCCGGCCGACGAGCACGGGCCGGTCCCGAAGCTCGTGTATCACCCGACGCCCGAATCCCGGAACCGCGAGAACTGGTTGGCCCGCAAGGCCGTCGAGATCCTCCGGGGCGCCGGCGCCCACACTGTGCACCGCACCGACATCCGCGGATTCCTCACGCACATCACGGGCACGATGCGCATGGGCACCGACCCGGCGTCAAGCGTCGTGAACGACGAAGGCCAGGCCCACGAGGTGGAGCGGCTGTTCGTCGCCGACTCGTCTGTGGCACCCGCCGACGGCGGCGCCAACCCCACGCTCACCGCGCAAGCCTTCGCCACCCGCACGTCGGAGAAGATCGCCGACCGCTACTTCTCGTAGGGGCGGCGCCGGATCGTCAGCCAGATAATGGTCCCGACCATCAGTGCAACCACGGTGATGATGATCGCGACGGCCAGCACTGCCGAGTCATGGGGAGTGTCGTTACATGGAGCATTCGCGCACGAAGCCAGGATCGCCATCAACCAGTTTTACGGAATCGTCCCGGAGTGAGTTCTAGCGCCGACGGGCGGCGAGCCACAAGACCATGACGACGGCGATGGCCACGGCCACGACGGCGAGGAGCAACCAGTAGATGGGGTCCGCGGCGATCACGGCCTGGTGTCGTCGCCCGGATTCTCCTGGTACGAGTACCGCTCCTCGGGCCACGGATCGGCGTGGTTGTGGTACCCCCGCTCCTCCCAGAACCCGCGCTCGTTCGTCGCGCTGAGCTCCAAGCCCCGCAACCATTTCGCGCTCTTCCACGCGTAGCGCTTCGGGACCACCAGCCGCAGGGGGAACCCGTGCTCCGGCGCCAGCGGCTCGCCGTTGTGCGCCCACGCCACCAACACGTCGTCGTCGTCCATGGCCTGCAGCGACAGGTTCGACGTGTACCCATAGTCACAGTGCGTGATGACAAACGTCGCCTCGGACCTCGGTTTCGCCTTCTCCAGGAGCACGCGGAGCGGCACGCCCTCCCAGTCGTTGTCGAGGGTGGTCCATCCGGTGACGCAGTGCATGTCGGCGTGCACGGTCTGGGGCCCGAGGGCCTTCAGCTCCGAGTACGACAGCGTGATCGGGTTCTCCACCAGCCCGAACACCTTGAAGTCCCAGTTCGCCTCGTCGAACGACGGGATCGGGCCGTAGTGCAGCACCGGCCAGCCCTTCACCAACCGCTGCCCCGGCGGGATCCGCTGTGCGATCTCCTCCGGGTAGTTGCGGAACAACTTCACGAGCTCACCACCCTCCGCCAAGCGTCGAGCGCGACGTCGATGTCGCCTGCACTGACGTCAACGTGCGTAAGCATCCGAACCTTCCCGGCCACGAAGGTCGTGAGCACGCCTTCGTCGCGGAGCCGCTCGATCGTGGCCCACGGATCCGGAACGGCTGCGAACACGATGTTCGTCTCGGGCGGGGTGATGCGGCCTTCGCCGAGGATCTCCGTGAGCCCCTCGGCGAGCCGCCGGGCGTTCTCGTGATCTTCGTGCAGTCGCTTCGGTCCCTCCTCGAGGGCGATGAGCCCGGCCGCGGCCATGATCCCGGCCTGCCGCCACGCTCCTCCGATCACGATCTTCAGCCGCCGGGCCTCCCGGACGAACTCGCTGGTTCCGCACAGGACGGATCCGATCGGCGCCCCGAGCCCCTTCGAGAGCGCGAACATCAGCGAGTCCACCTCGGCCGCGAAGTCGGCGACGTCTGCCCCGGACGCCACTGCGGCGTTGAAGATCCGGGCGCCGTCGAGGTGCACGGGAACACCGGCGTCCTGCGCGACCTTCCGGATCGCCCGCATGTCCTCGGCCGGCATCACCGATCCCCCGCCGACCTGGTGGGTGTTCTCGAGCGTCAGGAGGTCGATCACGTCCACCCCGTACGGGTCGGGCTCGAGCGCAGCGGCCACAACCTTCGCGTTGAGCAGGCCACGTGACGGGGCCGCGATCTCGTGCAGCGCGGCACCCGACACGGCCGCGCGCGAGGACGCCTCCGTGCGCGCGATGTGCGACGTGGCCTCGCTCGCCACGAAGTGCCCCCGACGAACCTGCGCTCCGAGTGCAATCTGGTTCGCCATGGTGCCGGAGGCCACGTAGACGGCCGCCTCCTTTCCCGTGGCCTCAGCGGCACGAGCCTCCAGCCGGTTCACCGTGGGGTCGTCGCCGTACCAGTCGTCGCCGACCTCGGCCTCGGCCATGGCCCTGCGCATGGCGTCGGACGGCTTCGTGACCGTGTCGGAACGGAGATCGATCGGCGCGGACATCGCCGGCCAGTATAGAAAGGGAGCGATGCGGACCATGGTCGTGGGCACCGGCGGCGTTGGCGGGTACTACGGCGCGCGCCTCAAGGAGGCCCGTCACGATGTTCGGTTCCTGGCGCGCAGCCGGAACCTCGAGGCCCTCCGGAACAAGGGCCTTACGCTGCGCAGCGACCTGGGTGACGTCGAGTTCCACAACGTCGAGGCCTCCGAGAAAGCGGAGGGGCCCGTCGACGTGGCCTTGATCTGCGTGAAGACCTACGACAACGACTCGGCGGCAGCGGCGATGGACGGCGCCGTGGAGGAGGGCACACTGCTCGTCTCGCTCCAGAACGGCGTCGACAACGAACGGTTCTGGGGCGACCGGTTCCCGGCCGGCACGGTGATCGCCGGGACCGCCCGGATCGTGGCCTGGCTCGAGGAGCCCGGGGTGGTGATCCAGCGAGGCCCGGACGTCGGGGTGGCGCTGGGGACGTTCGACGACGCCGACCTGCCGAAGGCCGAGGAGCTCGGGAAGGCGTTCCGGGAGGCCGGGATCCAGGTCGGCGTCTCCACGGACGCGCGAGCGGCGCTCTGGCTGAAGCTCGCCGGCATCGTGAGCGTCGGCACGATCACGGCGTACGGACGATGCACGATCGGCGAGGCGTTCGACTCACCGGAGCTGTCGAAGCTCATGGAGGAGGCGGCTCGTGAGGCCGAGGCCGTGGCCCGCGCCCAGGGGATCGCCCTGCCGCCCGGCGCGCCCGACGCGATCCTCGGCTACGCCCGCGCCATGATCCAGGACTTCAACTCGTCGATGGCCCGGGACCTCGAAGCCGGTCGTCCGCTCGAGATCGAGGCCCTCTCCGGCGCGGTGGTGCGGGACGGCGAGGACGTCGGGGTCCCCACGCCGGCCAACCAGACCTTCCTCGACGCGCTCCTCCCGATCCATCGGGAGGCCCTCGCCCGTCGCAACCGTGGATCGAGCCGATCACGTCAGCCCACGACGTAATCTCGAGGTGATCACCTCAGGTAACAGCCGCTGAGCGGATCAGACCAGGTAGCCGAAGCGATCAACGAACGCGTCGGGCGTCATCCCGGCCGCATCCGCGATCGGCCGGAGCAGCTCAGGATCCTCCAGGTCCTCGCGGTCCAGCCGGATCATGTACTCGCGGGCCACGCGGTACGAGCTCGACTCGACGTTGACCGAGCGGATCCGCACACGGCCGGTGTCGGGATCGTTGAAGGACCCGAACGCGAGCGGCACCATATGCCCTTCCTGGATCGTGATCATCCCGCCCACCTCGCCCTCCCCCACCTGTTTCAGGTAGTCCACCGCCCCATACCCCAGGTCGCGCGTGTATTCGATGTCGAACGGGATCGGTGGCGCGCACCGCAGCTCGTAGCCGATGTTCTTTCCCTCGACCGTGACCTTCTGCCCCCGCTCCTTGAACCGTTCCTTGACGTGCCGGGCCAGCATCCGGTCGAGCTCGAGCTCGGCGAGTCGGATGTTCCCGTGCTCGTCGCGTTCCATCTCGGGGAGCGCGTGGCTCAACTCGTCCTCGGGCAGGCGAAGCCCGATCCCCTCGGCGACGACGGCCACACCGAACGGCCGGCCATGGGCGATGCGCTTCAGCATCGACGTCTCGAGGACATCCACCAGACGGGACAGTCGGATCGGCTCCCCGGCCGGGAACTCCTCCGCGATCACGGTCAGCGTGGCCCCGGCCGACTTCCCGATCCCGAGCGCCAGGTGCCCGGCCGAGCGGCCCATCGCGACCACGAAGTACCAGCGCTGAGTGGTGATCGCGTCGGTCATGAGGTTGTTCACGAGGTGAACCCCGACGCTCCGGGCGGTCTCGAAGCCGAAGGTGGGCACGCCGCCGGGCAGGGGCAGGTCGTTGTCGATGGTCTTCGGGACGTGGGCAACCCGAAGCGCCCCGTCGGCCTCTTCAGCCAAGCGTGATGCCGAGAACGCGGTGTCGTCGCCGCCGATCGTCACGAGGGCATCGACCTCGAGCTTCCGTAACGAATCGAGGCAGGCGTGCAGTCGCCAGTCCGGGTCCTCCGAACTGTCGTCGCGAACCGTCGGGTTGGCCCGCGACGTCCGGATGAGGGACCCCCCCTGGACATGGATCCGCGACACGTCGGTGATCGAGAGCGGCCGGACCTCGTCCGTTCGCCCCTCGATGAGGTGCTGGAAGCCGTCCATGATCCCGAGGACGTCCCAGCCGGAGTTCCGCGCCTCGATCGTGGCCGCCGAGATCACCGAGTTCATCCCGGGGGCCGGTCCGCCGCCGCACAGGATGCCCAACTTCATGCGCTCATGCTTCCAGGCTGCGGCCGCATCCCGCAACCGTCCAGCGGGCCCGCTGGAGTCTCCAGGCCTGGTCGAGGGTTCGACGGAACACGCAACCACGGGTAGACTCCGCCCCCGTGCCCGAGGCAGGCCGCGATTTGAGCTTCAACCTGCGGTCGAGAGGGAAACATCGAAAGGCTCGAACCCTCGACCGAAACAGGAGACCTGTGAACAAGCGGCTGTTCGTGCTGGCCATCGTGGTCGCATTTGGGTCGCAGGCCGCCTGGGCCGAACCCCTCTCCAGGCAGGTTCACCACGCCCAGTCCGCGCAGGCCGCGGCGCTCATCACGCTCCGATCGTTGGAGGCGGAGGTCCGGACGGTGCGGGCAGAGCTGGCCACGGCCGAGCACCTCCTCGATACCGCGACGGTGCAGCTCGTCGACGCCCGATCCCAGGCCCGCGACGAGTCGATCAAGCTGGCGCTGGCCCGGGACGTCCTCGTCCGCCGGGTCCGAGCGGCATACGAGCAGGGACCGACCAGCGCGCTGACGATGATCTTCTCCGCGCGGAGTCCGAGCGACCTCCTGTCGATCAACGAGTTCACCTCGCACGCCATGCTCTCCGACCTCGACGTCGTGAACCAGGTCCAGCAGGGTCGGGCCGCCGTGGAACGGGAACAGGCGGGGCTCAAGCTCCGGCAGCAAACCCTCACGCAGCAGGAAGACCAGGTGCGGTCGCTCGTGGACGAGCTCGAAGCCCGCGTGCGTCAGGCAGCAAGCGCGGCGGAGCAGGCAGGACTCAAGGTCCGAGCCGTCGAGGCCGCGGCGAAGGCCGCGGCGCGAGCGAGACAGCATGAGGCCCAGCGGATGTCGCTGCTGTCCGCCGGCCCGACCTCGGACTGGGAAGCGAGGCTCCTCGCGTTGCTCGGTCCGAGCGAGGGACGGGGGTGCGCGATCCCCGGCGGGCTGCGCGATACCGGACAACGCATCTCGGGTGACGCGAGCTGGTACGGCGGCTCGTTCGCCGGCGGACCGACGGCGAGCGGTGCGACGTTCGACCCGTCGCTCTTCACGGCGGCCCACCGCACGCTCCCCCTGGGTGTGTTCCTCCGGGTGCACTACAACGGCGAGTGCGCCATCGTCCTCGTGAACGATCGAGGGCCGTACGGCAACTACCACCGCATCATCGACCTGGCACACGCGCCGGCTCGGTACCTCGGGATCGGCGTCGCCCCTGTCACGGCGGACGTCCTGGTCCCTCGGTAGCCAGTAGTCTCCGCGCGATGCCCCACGTCCTCGCGATCGACGCCGGCACGACCGGCGTGACCGTGCTCGTCCTGGACGACACGGGGGACGTCACCTCCCGCGGCTACCGCGAGTTCCCGCAGTCGTTCCCTCGGCCGGGGTGGGTGGAGCACGATCCCGAAGACTGGTGGACGGCCATGCTCGGCGCCGCCACCGACGCCCTCACCGCCGCCGAACTCGCCGCGGCCGACATGGCCGCGATCGGCATCACCAACCAGCGGGAGACCACTGTGGTGTGGGATCGAGGGACGCTCGCTCCCGTCCATCCCGCGATCGTGTGGCAGGACCGGCGAACCGCTCCGATGTGTGAGGAGCTCCGGAGCGAGGGCCTCGAGGAGCACGTGCGCGAGCACACCGGGCTCATCATCGACCCCTACTTCTCCGGCACGAAGCTGGCGTGGCTCCTCGACGCCGTCGACGGCGCGCGGAAGGGCGCCGAAGCCGGCGAGCTGGCGTTCGGCACCGTCGACGCGTACCTCGTGGCCCGGCTGACGGGCGGCACGGTGCACGCCACGGATCGGACCAACGTGTCGCGCACGATGCTGTTCGACATCCGCACCATGGCGTGGGATCCGACCCTGCTCGGCCGCCTTCGGATCCCCGCCGAGGTGCTTCCGGATGTTCTCCCGAGCTCCGGCCGGTTCGGCGAGACGGATCCAGATGCCTTCATGGGCGCGCGCGTCCCCATCTCCGGGATCGCCGGCGACCAGCAGGCCGCCCTGTTCGGGCAGGCCTGCTTCGATCCCGGGTCCACGAAGAACACGTACGGAACGGGATCGTTCGTGCTCATGAACACCGGCACGGACGCGCCCCGTTCGAGCGCCGGACTGCTCACGACGGTCGCCGCGAGCGACGGCTCCGCCGTGGAATACGCGCTCGAGGGGTCGATCTTCATCACGGGCGCCGCGGTGCAGTGGCTCCGCGACGGGCTCGGCATCATCGAGCGATCCGACGAGATCGGTCCGCTCGCCGAGACGGTGCCCGACACGGGCGACCTCTACTTCGTCCCGGCCCTCACCGGCCTCGGAGCTCCGCACTGGGATCCCTACGCCCGCGGTGTGATCGTCGGCATCACCCGGGGGACGACGAAGGCGCATCTCGCTCGCGCTGCGGTCGAAGCCATGGCCTTCCAGACCCGTGACGTGGTCGACGCCATGCGCGCCGACGCCGGGACCGCCCTCAGCGGGCTCCGCGCCGACGGCGGGGCCAGCGTCATGGACTTCCTGCTGCAGATGCAGGCAGACCTCCTGGGCGTCCCCGTGGCCCGCCCGGCCGTCCTCGAGACCACCGCGCTCGGGGCCGGGTTCCTGGCCGGCCTGGCGGAGGGCGTGTGGCGATCACGGAGCGACGTCGCCGCGAGCTGGCGCCTCGATCGAGAGTTCCTCCCCGAGAACCCCGTGGATGCGGACGAGCGTCACACTCGGTGGCAGGAGGCGGTCCGCCGGTCGCTCGGCTGGGCACGCTGAACCGTCCCGAATTGGGTGTTTCGGACAGGGCGGGAGGGGTACGTTCACAGACCAATCCGGCCCGAGCCTTCGGGCCACGAAGCGGACCGACCGGCCCCGTCGTCCCGCGGAAACGGAGGTTGCGTTGGTCAGATGTCCTGTCTGCGAATCGGCCAGGGTCGTCGTCGTGCTCTCCCCGACCCCCCGGGCTTTCTGCGTGAAGTGCTCCGCCCGTTGGATCCAGGATGGGATCCTGCAGCGGCAGGTACAACATCCCGGCGGGCAGATCAATCCGGGCCGGATGCTGGACACACTGGCCGACGAGCCGTCGGCGTAAGACAGCTGGAAGGACCTCCGCTCAGGGCTTGGCCACGGACTCCGTACTCGACGGATCCTGGACCGAGCCCGCCGTTTCCGCGGGCTCGCCGCTCAGCGGAGCGTTCGCCTCGGCGAGCTGCTGGGCCTTCACCTTCGACGCGTACTCGTCCACGTACTCCTGGCCCGAGAGCATCATGATCTCGTACATCACCTCGTCGGTGATCGACCGCAGCACGAACCGATCGGTCTCCTGCCCGTAGAACCGCTCGAAGGACAG
>JBKOXF010000021.1:0-22962 GCA_046724795.1 Actinomycetota bacterium
GGACGATGTGGCGCGGCGCGATCGCGCTCAAGCCGCCGATGCTGTTCGCGCTGGGGTTCATGTCGAACTTCCTGATCGGCGGCATCACCGGCGTGATGGTGGCGTCGCCGCCGTTCGACTACGAGGCTCAGGACACCTACTTCCTGGTGGGGCACTTCCACTACGTCCTGGCGGGGGGCGCGCTGTTCGGCGTGCTGGCCGCGTTCTACTACTGGTTCCCCAAGGCGTTCGGCTACAGGTTCACCAAGCGGCTGGGGTACTGGGTGTTCGCGTTCCAGTTCGTGGGGTTCAACATGGCGATCTGGCCGATGCACATCCTGGGGCTGCGGGGGATGCAGCGGCGGGTCGTCGACTATCCACCGAACGTCGGCTACAACACGCCGAACTTCGTCTCCACCATCGGGACCTACCTCATCGCGATCGGGACGATCCTGTTCCTGATCGACCTGTTCCTGGCGTTCCGCCGCAAGGTCCCGGCCGGCGACAACCCCTGGGACGGGCACACGCTCGAGTGGGCCACGACGTCGCCGCCGCCGGAGCACAACTTCCTCTGGCTGCCGCCGGTCCGCAGCGAGCGGCCAACCTTCGACTGGGTCCATCGAGACGATCCACGGGTGCTGGAGGCCTCGCATCGAGGCGGCATGAAGAAGCCGGACGAATGAGCACGCAGTTCAAGTTCCTGTTGGGGGCGGGGGGCTTCGGCGTCGTGGTGGGCGTCGTGTACTGGTACTTCGGCTACGAGCCGGCCGGGTTCCTCATGCTCACGGTGATGGGACTGGCCGCCGGGTTCCTGGGCGGCTACATCCTGTGGAAAGCGGGGCGAGCCCGCCGGACGTTCGCGGAGGACGACCCCGAGGGCGACCCGGCCAAGCAGGCCGGCGAGACGGTCGGATGGTTCTCCAGCGGCAGCATCTGGCCGTTGGTCATGGGCGTGGGCGCCGCGATCGCGGTGGAGGGGTTCATCTACGGCATGTGGATGTTCTTCTTCGGGGCGATCGTGTTCGCCTGGGCCGTGATCGGGCTGATGATGGAGAGCCGCGGCTGACCTCACGCTGAAAGAACCGTTCGCCTCCCGGACATACCCTTGCAGAGAAGTCCGCTCGGGGGATGGCCTGGACACGCCGAAGGTCGAACGGTTCGAGGAGCTGTACGCCGCCACCGCGGGGCGTGTGTTCGCGTACGCGCTCCGCCGCGCCGACCGGGAGACGGCGCTGGAGGTGGTGTCCGAGACCTACCTCGTGGCGTGGCGGCGGTTCGACCACATCCCCGAGGACGCGCTGCCGTGGCTCCTCGGCGTGGCCCGGAAGGTGCTGGCGAACCGGCGTCGTTCGGACACCCGGCGCTCCGCTCTGGACGAACGGCTCCGAGCGCGCTCGGTCCTGACGCCGGCCGAGGGGAGCGATCCGGGCGACGAGGTGGCCGGGAGGCTCGCGGTCCTGGAAGCTCTCGGACGGCTGTCATCCACCGAACGCGAGGCCGTCACGCTGTGGGCATGGGAAGGGTTGGACGGCCGCCGCGCCGCGGAGGTCCTGGGATGCTCGCGCACCGCGTTCGCCCTGCGGTTGCATCGGGCCCGTCGCCGTCTGGCGAAAGAACTCGACGCTGCCGGACATCCCTTCGATGACGAGGCCGTCGGAGCGGAGGAGCCGAAGCGATGACGAACGACCTGGAAGTGAGGCGGGCGCTGCGTGGAGTGGATCCGGCTCGCGACATGTCAGAGGAGTGGTCGGCGTCCGGCGAAGCGCAACGGATCCTCCAACGGATCGTCGCGATCGAGCCGGAAGCTCCTTCGGTGGGGCGTGCCGGTCGGCCCGTCCGGCTCGTGGTGATCGCGGCGGCCCTCCTCTTGCTCGGCGGCGGTGTCGCCGCCGCGGCCGGCGTGCTGTTCGGCGGCCCGGCGCCCCAGGGCGTCAAGCGAGACATCGCCGGCGTGGACAGCGGACTCCCCGCCGACATCCGGCTCAACCCCGATGTGAAGAACGCGCGATCGGTCGCGGCGACGGCGGATTCGACCCTGTACTACGCGGCATTGCGCGACGGCGGGTACTGCGTGGAGATCTCCACCGCTCAGGACGGCCCGCGGGGCGCCGTGTGCACGACCGCCGCGCAGGCGGCGTCCCAACCGTTCGAGGTCACCGTTCCGTTCGCCGATCCCATCCGTCCCGACTCGCCGGTGACGATCGGGGGTCGCGTGAATCGCGACGGCGTCGCCGCGCTCGAGATCCGGTATTCGGACGGTGGGTCCGACCCCGTCCCGCTCGGTGACGACCGCTTCTTCGTCTTCGACGTCCCACCGGCCGAGCTCGCCTCGGTTCACGCGGACGACTTCCGGCTCGTCGGGCTGGACGCAACCGGTGCCCTGGTGGCGTCGACCAGGATCCCCGCGGTCGCGCCGGAGGTTCACGAGCCCGACCGCGGCCAGCCGATCTACGTGGAAACCGTGAGCAACGGCGAGGACCTCACGCAGGTGCTGGGCATCAAGGGTCGAGTGAATGCGAATGGCGTCGTGACGCTCGAGCTCCGGTACCCGGACGGCTCCACGGTTCGGATTCCCATCGGCGCCGTCGGCGCCTATGCATACGTCGTGCCGAAAGCCCGGCAGGGCGATCTGGCCGACGCCCCCGGCACCATCCTCGGGCTCGATGGGTCCGGTCGCGTCATCGCCAGTGCCACGGTAGCCTCCGTGGCTTGGTGGGAGGCAAGGAACCGGCAGGGGCCCTAGCCGCTCGCACCGCCCTTGGGGCGAAATCCCCCGGGCCTATCCCCCGGACGGGCCACATCGGGGACTCAAGGCGGGTAAGACGGGGCGCCGATTCGTCATGCATGGCCTCCACCCGGGTCCGTTTGGCGTCGGCCGCGACCGTGCTCGCCTTGCTGCTGGCGTTGTGGTCCCCGCCGGCGGGAGCAGCCACGCAGCCGTCGTCGCAATGGAAGGACGTACAGCCCGGCGGGCGAGCCTGGTATGCGCACAACGCGATCGATACGGTGGCCCTCCAGACGAACTGGATGCGCGACTACGGTCAGTACTCGTTCCACCCGACCGCGCCGGAGACGCGCGAGCTGTTCGCGCGAGCGGTGGTGCGGGCGTTCGCGTCGGGGCAAGCCCCGACGAACGGCCTGACCTTCGCGGATCTCCCCAACAACGACCCCTTCTACCCGTACGTGAACATAGCAGTGTCGAAGGGGTGGATGACGGCGAGACCGGGCGGCGCGTTCGCTCCGACCGATCCCGTCGATCAGTTCACCGTGTCGAGGGCGCTCGTGTTCGCGCTGGGCCTGAGGAAGGACGTGAAGGGCGCGAACGGCATCCATCGGCACGACGGCACGATGCTCGCGCACCCCGGCCGCCTCGGCGTGTACCTGATCGGCCGCGTCCTGAGCCTCTGGTACAACCATGATTCCTCGGTGAAGGGCGACGGCGAGGCGTACGACGTCCTGCCCGGGCAGCCGGTGCCCCGGAGCGACGTGGCCTGGGCGCTGCGACGCGCGACCAGGCTGGGGTCTTCGGCGCACTGGTACGCGGACCCGTACGCGAACATCGATCTGGGCCATCCAAGCCCCGCCGTGCAGCAGGCCATCGAGTTCGGGCTGAAATACGTGGGCTACCCCTACATCTACGGGGGTGAGTGGTACAGGCCGGCCGGCAATGGGTACTGCTGCGGCACCCAGCTGCAGGGGGGGTTCGACTGCTCCGGGTTCACCTGGTGGATCCTGCGAGCTCCGGATTCGGTGTGGAGCAACGTCGCGATCAGGGGGTACCGGGGGTGGATCCTTCCGCAGCGGGCGTCCTACCAGATGGCCGGGGCGATCACCGTTGCCCAACGGGTGCCGTATTCGAAGCTCCGGCCCGGCGACATCATGTTCTACGGGTCGAGCAAGGCGCCCTCATCGATCTATCACGTCGACACGTTCATCGGACACGGCTGGGCCCTGAACTCCGGCGGCAACGGCGTTTCGATCGTGAAGGTCTCGAGCGGCTGGTACCGCGACACGTTCCAGTACGGCCGCCACCTCAAGCCGGCAACGACCTAGACGGGGGCCTCTTCCTCCTCGGCAGACTCCAAGCCGCCGCCTTCGACCTCCGCTCCGGTCTCGTAGCCGCCGGTGATCGAACGTTTCACCTCATCGGTCTTGGACTGCCGGATCGGATGCATGCCGCTCCGCTTGAGCTCGTTGCAGAGCCAGTACGTGACCACGAACGCGAGCGCCGGCAACGCGAACACCATCACACGCAACAGCCTGGTCACGGCCTCCACCGAGATCCCGAAGAACGACGCGATCACGTCGTTGCCTCCCGCGATCGTGAGCACGGCGAACCAGGTGATCGCGGCGGCGCCGAATGCCGTGCGCCATGGCACGTCCCGCGGGAAATTCAGTAGGTGGTGCGGTTCCCGATCGCCGGTGAGACGACGTTCGATGGCCGGCCAGAAGAACATGATCCCGAAGACGATGGCCGGTAAGAGGATCGCCGGGAAGAACGGCTCCGGGATGAAGTGGCCGAACACGTGAATCTCCCAGCTCGGGAACAGCCGCAGCGCGCCCTCCAGCCATCCCATGTACCAGTCGGGCTGCGCCCCGCCCGACACCACGTGCGCGCTGTACGGCCCGTACAGCCATACCGGGTTGATCTGCAGGAGCCCGCCCATCGCCGCGAGCAGGGCCGCGATGCAGAAGAACAACCCCACCGACTTGAACGCGTACCGCGGATACAGCTGCTCACCCTGGATGTTCGTCTCGGTCCGCTCGGGCTGCCCCTCCGAGTGTCCGGGGAAATGCGTGTGTTTCTGGTGCCACACGATCGCCAGGTGCACGCTGATCACGCCGAAGATGAGGAGCGGCAGGATGAAGATGTGGATCACGAAGAGCCGGTGCAGCAGGTCCGGCGCCGGGTACTCGCCTCCGAAGAACAGGAACGCAGACCACGTTCCGATGAACGGGATCGACTCCAGCAGGGAGTACATGATCCGGATGCCGGTGCCTGACAGCAGATCGTCGGGCAGCGAGTAGCCGGTGAACCCGATGCCGAGCGTGAGGATCACGAGCGTCACGCCGAACATCCAGTTGATGTCTCGCGGTTTGCGAAAGGCGCCGGTGAGGAAGACGCGGATGGCGTGGGCGGACACAGCCGCGAGCATCACCACAGCGGCCCAGTGGTGGATCTGACGGAACACGAGCCCGGCCCGGACCTCGAACGACAGCCGGAGCGTCGACGCGTACGCGCCGGTCATCTTCACGCCGTCCAACGGCTTGTACGGCCCGTGGTACACGATCTGCTTCGAGTCCGGGACGTAGAAGAACGCCAGGAAGGTGCCGGTCAGCACGAGGATGAGGAAGCAATACAGCGCGATCTCGCCGAGCATGAACGACCAGTGGTCCGGAAAGACCTTGTTCAAGGTTCGCCGAGCGAAGCTGGCCGCGCCGAGCCGCTCGTCGAACCACCGGAACAGCCGCCGGATCACGAGCCGCCCCCGCTCGGCATGCTCCACCACCCCGGCCCGACCGGTCCCGAGAAGTCGCCCCTGGCCATCAGGAACCCCTCCGCGTCCGCCTCGAGGGGGAGCTGCGGCAGCGGCCGTGGGGCCGGCCCGAACACCACCTGCGCGCCGTCGAGGACGTCGAAGGCGGACTGGTGGCAGGGGCACTGGAGCTGGTGAAGCTCTTGCACGAACAGCCCCACCGGGCAGCCCGCGTGCGTGCAGATCTTCGAGTAACAGACGTTGCCCTGGGGCGCCCAATCCTCGCGTCCCGGCGGGAGCTGCAGCTCACCGGGATCGACCCTCACCAAGACGGCCTGTGAGTCCTCGGCGTCGGTGTGCCCCTCCGGGAACACGGTGACGATGCCGTCGACGACGAGACGATCGACCTTCACTGGGTGCCCGTCCTCGTCCACCACCCGGAGACCCTTGCGCCAGCTCGTGACGAGCAGTGCGTTTCCCGGGTTCGGGCCGAGCGATCGCAGTGGGAACACCATCGCCACCAGGAACGCGCCGCCTGCTCCGAGCAGGAGACGTGTGAGGAACGTCCGGCGGGTCACCTGCTGCTCGGCCTCGGCGATCATGTCGGCGGTCTCGGTGGCCGCCACGATCTCGGTGGCGAGTGCCTCGCGTTCCTCGGTGACGATCTCTTCGCCGAACAGGTACTTGCCCCACAGGCCCAGCCCGATCCCGATCCCGCCGAGCGCGATGCCGAGCAAGGCGCCCTCGAGCTGCACCTGGCCGCCGAGCGCGTACACGACGAGCAGCCCGATCCCTCCGAGCAGGGAGAGCGCGAAGAAGAAGCCGATCCACGCGGCCGCCCGCTGATCCCTCTGGGACCGTTCGTCTTGGCGGTTGATCTGATCGGCGCGGCGCCAAAGCTTCCGAAGCCCCAGCGCCGCCGCGAGCGCCGAGAGCGCGCCCACGAGCGTCAACCTGCGGCGATTCATCTTCACGATCGTGTCCCGAGGAAGCGCGTGAGCACGACCAGGAGCCCCAGCCCGACCAGGATGGCAACGAACCCCTCGATCAGCGGACCGACGTGGCTGAGGCCGGCCCCGCCGCGGTCCTCGGGGTCGCGCAGGTACATCACGTAGCGGGCCAGCGAGACCGCTTCACTCCACGACAGCTGGGCATAGCCGAATTTGGGCATGGTGGTGGGCCCGATCCGGATGGCCTCCACGATCTGCTGGGGTGTCGCCTCATGGATGTTCGGGGCGTACCTCGGGCCCACCGCCCCGCCGTTCCCGGTCGTTCCGTGGCACGGCGCGCAGTTCGACTGATAGAGCTCCTCGCCCTCCGCAAGATCGCCCCGTTCGATCGGCACGTTCGGGATGGGGATCCCACCGCCGCCGAGCGACGTGAGGTAGGCGGTGATGTCCCTGATCTGCTGTGGCGAGAGCACGGGCGGGCGCCTGACCGCCGCCTGCGTGGGGAAGTCGAGCGGCATCCGTCCCGTCGACATCATGAAGTCGTAGTAGGCCGGGCCAAGGCCGACGAGGCTCGGCCCGTTGTCGGTTCCCTGGGCCTGTTCGCCGTGACAGCTCGCGCAGTGCTCCTCGTACTGGGGGCGGCCGGCCGCGGCCGACGCGGCGGCGGCCTGGACGCCGGGGGCCACGGTGGCGTGCGCGCCGGGGAGGAACAGCACGACGCCCGGCAGCGCCGCGAGCGCCAGCACCACCAGATACATGCGTACGAACCGGCGCGTGCTCATCGCGCGCCCGGGCTCATCGCACGACGAAGATCGTCAGGAACACGCCGACCCAGACGACGTCGACGAAGTGCCAGTAATAGGTGAGGACCTCCACGCCGGCGTGTCGTTCCGCCCCGTACGCGCCGGCCGCCGCTCGCCCCAGGACGACGAGCATGAGGGTCAGTCCGGCGAGGACGTGCAGCCCGTGGAACCCGGTCAGCGTGAAGAAGATCGATCCGTAGGAATCGGTGGCGATCGAGAACGGCACCGTCAGCCACTCGTGCATCTCGAACCCCAGGAACAGCGCCCCCAGCAGGAATGAAAGCAGGATCCATCGGCGCATCGAGGGGACGTCTCCCTGCTTGATGCGATGGGAGGCCATCTGCATGGTCGCGCTCGATGACAGCAGGACGGCCGTCGCGGTGAGTCGGAGGGCATCGACGTCGATGTCCGGCGGTGCCCACAGCGTGGCCTTCAGGCGGAGCGTGTAGTAGGTCCCGAACAGCCCGGAGAAGAACATCGCCTCCGAGGCGATGAACAGGACGATCCCGACGACGAGGAGGGGGACCCGTTGCGTCTCCCGAGGGGCGACCGGCGCCGGCCGCGCGCGAACGCTGTCCATGGGGGCGCTCAGGCTACTTCCTACCCTGCCGCTTCCTCAAAAGCGGGATGACCTTCGGTCTCGATTGCGGCGACCCCGCCGGTCATGCCGAGCCAGAGCCATGACGTGTTCACGATGAGCGGAGGGAGGAGCGTGTCGAACGCCGTGATCCAGGACCCGACCTCCTCGACCTCGTCGGGCTCGAGGCCGAGCTCGGAGGGGTCGGAGGCCGAGATGCGCACTTGTTCGGGAAGCGCGATCGCGGCCAACTTCCCGTTCCAGTCGACGCTCTTCACCACGGCCTTCCACGCGGTCGACCCGATGAACGGCTTGAGATCGTTCCAGGCCTCCGCGAGGTAGTCCGGCCACTTCCCCAGCGCCCGGAAATCGGTGTTCGGCTTGGGGATGTCGAGGGTTTCCTCGATGTCGGAGTAGACGCCCTTGAGCTTCCCGACGGATCCGTCCTTGACGGAGATCTCGGGGTGCCACCGGGGAATGGCGCGCTCGGTCGGAACGGCCTGACGGTGCCCGCCGACGTCGGCGCCCTTCCACGACATCCGCATCGCGCTGGTGAGGATGAGCAGGCGCGGGTTCACCTCGAGGAACACGCGAAGCTCCTGGACGGCCTCGTGGAGGTCCTTGCCGAGGAGAGTCCGGTGATCCGGGATGATCTGACTCTCCCGTACCCGCTCGATGGCCATGGCCCGGATCCCGCCGGCGGCCTCCATGAAGCCCCGGTCGACGCAGGGCTCGAGTCTGTCCCACGCCGCCTCCAGGAACCTCGGCTTCGCCGCGAACGCGCGCCACACGAAATTGACGACGTTCGCCTGGAGGGTCTCCTTGATCCGCTGATAGACGCGGGCGACCTCCTCGGTTGCCTTGTCCTCCGTGACCTCGGGAAGGTCGAGGTCACGGCGGGTGCCCTTCTCGCCGGTCTCGCCCATGGCCATCCACTCCTCGCCACCGGGGGCGCCGACGTAATGTTTCCCCGATTTCGCCGCGTGCTACGCGGGGGAGGACGGGATGGACGAGTGGTTGGACCGTGTTGCCGAAGCACTGGATGAGCCGGCCATCGCGCCCGCCGAGCTGGGGGCCTTGCTGAAGCTGACCCGGGACGTCGCCCACGGAGTCGAGCGCAAGGTCGCGCCCATCTCGGCGTTTCTGGTCGGGGTCGCGGTGGGGCAGGGGACGGCCGGGGGACTCGACCGCGACGATGCCTTCCGTGCCGCGATGGAGACCGCGCGGACCTTCGTCCCCGAGGCGCCGCCGGAGCAGCAGGATCGCTAGAGCGACTCCAGGTCGCCGGGGCGGTTCACGTTGAAGGCGAACCGACCGGTCGGGTCGGCCACTCGCCAGTCCTGTTCCTCGACGATCGACATCTCGATCCGCTCGAGGACGCGGTGCATGGTGAGGACTCCCGACTCGAGCAGTTGCCGGAGGACCGGCGCGGCTGCCCGCGAGTACACGGCATGGAGCGGCTCGGGGCCGCGATCGGTCCCCGGCACCACTGCGTCCTGTCCGTCCCATCGCCCGGCCAGCAGCCGGATGACCTCCGCGCTGGCGAACGGCATGTCGACGGCCACCACCGCGACGAGGTCGGTGGCTGCCGCCTCCAACCCGGCGACGATGCCCCCGAGCGGGCCGGCCTCCGCGACGGCGTCCGCTAGCTGAGGGACCCCCAGCGAGCCGAGCTTGCGGCCGTCTCCGGAGGCGACGAATACCTGATCGCCGACAGCGCGGAGCACGCGCAGGACCCGCTCGGCGAGCGGTTTCCCATGGAAGTCGACCAGCGCCTTGTCCGTGCCCATCCGGCTGCTGCGTCCGCCCGCGAGGAGAAGGCCGGTCATCGCACGATCTCCCACGAATCCATCTTCGTCCGTTGGATTTCGGTTTGTCGCGCCGATACCACCATCGAGAGAGCGATCGAGGAGGCGAGATGAAGAGGAAGAAGCTGTTGGCGGTGGTCTTCGGGTTCGCGCTGGCGCTCGCTGCAGGCGGTGCGGCGTTCGCGGCCGGCCACACCTCATCGGCCGCGCGACACGGTGCGCCCGCCGTCACGACCACCAACTCGGGAGGCCACGACTCGGAGTCGCCGGAACCGACGGAGACCGAGTCGCCGGAGCCGGTGGAGACCGAGTCCCCTGATGACCAGGGCGACAACGAGGACGAGCAGGGCGACAACAACGACCAGGGCCAGGACGAGCAGACCGACGAGAAGGAGGGCCCGAACGAGGACCAGGGCGACAACGACGACCAGGGTGAGGTCGAGCAGGCCGACGACAACGACCAGAACGAGGACAACCAGGCCGACGACAACGACCAGAACGAGGACAACCAGGGCGACGACAACGATCAGGGCGACAGCGGAGGCGACGGCTCCTCCGACTAGCTTCTACGCGCGTCCCACGAGGGCCGGCCGGAGTGATCCGGCCGGCCCTCGTGTTCCCCGCCCGTCACTGGACTACATTCCGGAGGATGGTCGACGCGCCGAGCACCGCCGGGCGGGTCGCGCGGTTCCTCCGCGCGCTGTTGTTCCCGGCCGTCGTCGCCGCGGTGTTCCTCGGAGTCCTGCCTCGCATCGCCAACATGGACGGGGTGTGGCGGCTCATCCGGTCGCTGTCGTGGGATCAGACGTTCGCGCTCCTCCTTCTCACGGCGCTGAACATCGTCACGTACTGGCCGATGCTCGTCGCCGCGATGCCGGGCCTCACACTCGGCCAGGCCGGGGTCGTGTGCCAGACCTCGACGTCCGTCGCGATGACGCTGCCCGCCGGCGGCGCGATCGCAGTTGGCGTCTCCTACACGATGTACTCGTCGTGGGGGTTCACCCTCGCTGAGATCGCCCGCGCGGCGATGGCGACGTTCTTCGCGAACATGTCGTTCAAGCTCGTACTCCCGGCCATCGCGCTCCTGCTCCTCGTCGTTGAGGGCGACGCGAGCGGGGGCCTGCTCACCACGGCGGTGCTCGGACTGGTCGCGTTCGTGGTGTGCGTCGGTGCGCTCGTTGCGCTGTTCCACGACGAGCGTGTCACCCGGTGGGCCGGTCGCGCCGCCGCCCGCGTCGCGAGTCGCTTCCGCGGGTGGTTCCGGCGGCCTCCGGTGATCGGCTGGGACGAGGGGGCCGTGCGGTTCCGTTCCCAGATGGTGACGCTGCTCCGACATCGAGGAGCCCTCCTGGCGGGGGCCGAGGTCCTCAGCCAGTTCGCCGTCTTCTTCGTGATGCTCGCGAGCATCCGCTTTGTGGGGATCCCGAACTCGGAGGTCACGTTCGCCGAAGCGCTCGCCGTGTTCGCATTCGTGCGACTTGCCTCGGCCTTGCCGATCATCCCCGGGAACGTCGGACTCGCCGAGCTCGGGTACATCGGCGGGATCCACCTCGCGGGAGCGGCGCTGACGCCGGCCACCGCCGCGGTGCTGCTGTTCCGGTTCCTGACCTACTTCCTACAGATCCCGCTAGGCGGTCTCACGTACCTCGTCTGGCGGCGTAAGACCACTTGGCGCGTCCCGGCCGCCGCGCTTGCCGCCGACCAGCAGGATGCGGTGCAGGCCGCTCGATAGGTAGGCGAACGCTCCCACGAGGAAGGCCGGCACGGGCTGGTCGAAGAGCGACACGCCCGCGATGAGCAGAAGCCTGCTGTCGCGGGCCCCGAGGAGCGCCGTGGCCGGCGGCACCTCCCGGTCGTCGAACCGGCTGATCAGATCGAAGGGCTCGTACAGGATCTGCGTCAGGATCATCCAGGCGATCATGGCGACGGCGATCATCTCGATCCGGAACGTGCGGCTCGGGTCGTCCCACGACCACAACCACAGGCCGGCCACGATCGCGGCGTCCACGGCGCGGTCGGCGAGCGCGTCGAACTGGGCGCCGAACCGTGTGGTGCGGTCGAGCAGACGCGCCGTCTCCCCGTCCACTCCGTCGAGGATCGACACGGCCTGGGTGAGGATCGCGCCGACCACCGCGCGGCTGGCCGAGAGCGACCACGCGGCCCAGACCCCGACGATCAGGATCAGGACCGTGAACACGTTCGGAGGGATGTGCAGCGGCGCGAGTGCCATGGTGATCCTCGTGGATATGGGGCGGTTCAGGTAGCGGGAGACCGGACCGTCGGTGTCCTTGACAAGGGAACGCCGTACCAGCCTCTTGGCCGCGCGGAGGTCCGCGGGCGTGTCCACGTCCTGCCACCATGCACCAGGCGCGAGGGAGATCGCGCGGATCGGCGTCGTCCCCGCGAGCCTCGTCACCGCGCCGGCGAGGGAGTGATCGCCCTCCGACGCGCCGGCGCGCGCGGCAGCGAACACCGACTGTGGGAGCACGAACACGCCACAGTCGATCGCTGGATCCTGGAGCGACTTGGCGAAGGCGACCGCGGTCCCGTCCCGAACCTGCACCCGTGTGCCCTCGGCCCACGCCTCCGGCGAGGGCCTCGGGTCCACGAGCACCGCGGACGACCCGGACTCGAGGAGCGGTTCCAACGCGCCCGGGGAGAACGTGTGGTCGCCGCACAGGACGACGAACGACGACTCACCTTCGACGGCCCGTTCCGCGGCCGAGAGCGACGCGCCGTTCCCCGCTTCCCAGTCTGGCGCGACGACCACCTCCACCCGCCCGCCCGCGTGCCGCGCGGCGCGGCCCACCTCCTTGGCTCGGTGGCCGACCACCACAACGACCCGCTCACAGCCGGCGTGTTCGAGGGTCCGAACCGCCCGCTCCACGAGCGAGACGCCGCCGATCCGAACGAGCGCCTTGGATCGACCCTTCGTCAGCTTCGACAGCCGCTGAGACCTGCCCGCGGCGAGGACGACGCCCACGCGAGGGCGCGCACCGTTCGTCACGGAGTCAGGTGAGGTCCCCACTCCCATTGCCCGGCATGGATGAAACCGCAAACGATCGGGGGGAGGCAAGCATCGCCATGGCCATGGGGCGCCTACAGCGGGGCCACCCGTTCCGGGCGCGAGTACACGTTGAAGCCCCCCGGTCGGAGGAACCCCACGACGGTCATGTTCGCTTCTCGGGCAAGTCGGACGGCGAGCGTGGAGGGCGCCGAGACGGCAGCGAGGAACGGGATCCCCGCCACCAGGGCCTTCTGGACGATCTCGAACGAAACCCGTCCGCTCACCAGGAGCACGAGGTCGTGGAGGGGAAGTCGGCCGTCGAGCGACGAGCGCCCCACCACCTTGTCGACGGCGTTGTGCCGGCCCACGTCCTCGCGAAGGATCTCGAGCTGGCCCTCCGGCGTGAACAGGCCCGCCGCGTGCAGGCCGCCGGTCCGGTCGAACACGCGCTGGGCCGATCGAAGGGCATCGGGAAGATCCTGCAGCACGGCGTGTTCGACCACGGGTCCGTCGGGGACCGCCTTCGTCGCGACACGCACGGCATCGATGCTGGCCTTGCCGCACACCCCGCACGACGACGTCGCGTAGAAGTTTCGCTGCCAGCCACCGGAGGCCTGTTCGCCCGGTCGGAGCTTCACGTCGGCGACGCCGCCATCCCCTTCGTCCGACCGACACTCGAACACGTTCGCGATCTGGTGCGGCCTGACGATGCCTTCACCGAGCAGGAATCCCACCGCGAGCTCGGTGTCGTGGCCGGGCGTGCGCATGGTCACGGCCACCGACTCCCCGTTCAGTCGGACCTCGAGCGGCTCCTCCGCGGCGAGCAGGTCCGGCACGTCGGACCGGACGCCCTCCCGGACCCGGATCACACGGCTCCGTTCGGTCGGCCTTCCGCCGGCGTGTTCGGTGCGATCGATCATGGCCATCACGCGCCCCGTTCGTCCTTGGGACCGACCACGGCGGCACGGCCCGTCGCCAGCTTGCCGCCCTGGCCCGCTCGCTGCATCTCGAACGTGGCGTGGGGGTCGCGGGCGGACACCTTCCCGGCGTGCCACATGGCGAACCGGGTGAGGATCGCGCCGATCGTGCCCAGGATCCCGGAGACGCGGCGCCGAGTCGTCTTCGGCCCCACCGGAACCAGCTGTGCGAGAAGACTCCCGGCCGTCGCCGCCTTCGCCGCCTTCCACATCGCTCCGGCCAGCCCCTCCTTCAGCGGACGGCCGACCCGCTCGACGCGCTCCACCTCTTTCTCGACGGCCGTTGCCGCTACGAGCTCCGCGACCTTCCCGGCCACGCCGAAGTGCCACACGAGACGCTGTTCCCGCTCGTTGAGCTCCAGGAGGTCGAGGAGTGAGGCCGCTCCCGTCACGGCTCCCGCGGCGAACAGCGGCGGGATCGATCGATCCGGCGCCTGCCACACGGGGACGGCCGTGTTCGTCAGCAGGACACCGGTGTACGTCGCGAGCGGCCCGCCGAGAACCCCCGCGCCGAGTCCTGCGGCGTCGCCGGCCGCGCCATGCAGCACCGTCGAGCCCGCTGTGAGGATGGAGGCCGGCGCCAGGATCCACGATCCCACCGACAACGGAGAGCTCGGACGGAACACCCGGAGCATGTTCATGAACCGCTCCGGCCTCCCCAGGTCGATGATGAGGAACAGCGTGCCGAGGGCGGTGCCGGCGGCTGCGATGCGCCGGCACCGCGCGATCAGGCCGTCGAGCTGGTCGCGGCCCAGGAGCTGCGCGGCCGCGCCGAGGACGGCCGCTGCGCCCGCCGTCCCACCCGTGTAGAAGTACGCCGGCACTGCCCAGATCCACACCGGCTCCTTGAGCACGGGCCGGTCATAGTAGGTCCGGCCGTCGTGGCCGGGGATGCCAGAGTAGACCTCGTACGGGACCGCTCCTTCCCGCCGCTCCCGGTGAGCCGGGACCTTCTGTTCCGAGGCCTCCCCTTCGAGGATCCCCATCTCCTGGTTGATGTTGCGGCCCTCGCCGGGCGAGGCCGGCCCAGGAGCTCCTCTCCGGCGGAGCCTCATCGGCTCCGTCCAGCAGCCCTGTTCATCTTCGAAGGATGACCTGAACGCACCACGGCCGCGAACGCCAGCGCGACCAGAGCGCCGGCCGCTGCGGCGGCCGAGCGCCAGGCGTAGCCGGCCTTCTTCGTCGGCACGACCGGGTCGGGTGGCAGGTTGTACACCTCCGGCTGATCGACCAGGAGGAAGAACGCGTTCAGGCCCCCGGTCCCCGGCTGATTGTCCTCGCCCACGCCGTAGAGATACGCCTCCGTCACGCCACGCTCGTGCAGGTGCTCGACCCGTTGCTCGGCGCGCACGCGGAGGTCGTCGATGTCGCCGAACACGATCGATTCCGTCGGACAGGCCTTCGCGCACGCCGGCGTGAGATCGTCCTTCAGGCGGTCGTAGCACAGGGTGCACTTCCACGCCCGGCCGTCGTCGGCTCGACGGTCGATCACGCCGAATGGGCATCCGGCGATGCAGTACCCGCATCCGTTGCAGATGTCCGGCTGGACGTAGACCGTGTCGAACTCCGTCCGCACGATGGCCCCGGTCGGGCAGTTCTCGAGACACCCGGCGCGCTGACAGTGCTTGCAGACGTCCGACATCATCAGCCACGAGAACGCTTGGTCGTCGTCGCCCCGTAGGGGCGGCCGTTCGACGAACGCGACGTGCCGCCACGTCGACGCGCCGAGGTCGACGGTGTTGTCGAAGCTCATCCCGGTGAAGAACATCCCGTCGTCGGGGAGCTGGTTCCATTGCTTGCACGCGACCTCGCACGCCTTGCACCCGATGCAGACCGTGGTGTCGGTGAAGAATCCTTTGCGGGCAACGGCTGTGCTCACGTCTGCTCGCCCTCCTGGTCCGCGGCCTCCTCGACGCCGTGCTTGCCCTTCGGCCGATCGCCGACCGCCGGCAGGTCACGCCGTACGCTTTGCGTCACGTCGGGGATCCACTTCGGGCTCGTCACCACCCGACGCTTCCGGCTGCGGCGTCCCGGCTCGATGTTGCCGGTGAGGGCTTTCGACTCCTGGATGAACACGTTGGGGTCCGCGACGAACGACACGAGCTCGTTCGCGGCGTCCCCCGTGATGAGGCCTCGCGATCCCCAGTGATAGGGCAGGCCGATCTGGTGCACGACCTTTCCGCCCTTCAGCCTCAGGTCGGGGATGCGATCGCTCACGAGCACGCGAGCCTCGATCTCGGCCCGGGCCGTCGTGACGGTCGCCCAGCCACCGTTCGTGAGCCCGGCTTTTTGGGCCAGCGCCGGCGACACCTCGCAGAACATCTCCGGTTGGAGCTCAGACAGCCACGAGAGCCACCGTGACATCCCTCCCCCCGTGTGATGCTCGGTCAGCCGGTACGTCGTGATCACGTATGGAAACCGCGGGTCGCCGAAGGCCGTGTGATACGGGTTGTCCTTTCGGTCGTACTCGACGCGGGCCGGGTTGCACTGCTGTCCATACAGCAGGTTCTCCTGTACGGACTCCTCGGGTTCGTAATGTGTCGGCAGAGGCCCGTCCATGAGTCCGCTCGGCGCGTACAGCCATCCTTTGCCGTCGGCCTGCGGGAGGAACGGCGAGATGCCGGAGATCGTCTCCAAGCCCACGGACTCGTCGGTCGGCCGGTAGTCGGGCGGGCGGTCGGGGATGAAGTCGGGTTCGTCGTACCCGGTCCACTTCCCGGCCTCCTTGTCCCACCACACGTACTTCTTCCGCTCGGACCACGGCCGGCCATCCGGATCCGCGGACGCACGGTTGTACATGAGGCGGCGGTTCGACGGCCACGACCAGGCCCATTCCGGAGCGACCCAGGACGCCTGGTCCTTCCACGACTTCTTCCGGGCGGTCTGGTTCACGCCGTCCTTGAAGCACCCCGAGTAGATCCAGCATCCGCACGCCGTCGAGCCGTCGTCCTTCAGGTCGAGGTAGCCGGCGACGGGAGCGCGGTCCGCCACCGTGTAGCCGTGGATCTCGCGCAACACGGCCTCGGCGTCGGGTTCGTCGTGGGGACCCTCGGTTGGGTAGTCCCACGTGAGGTACCGGATGGCCCGGTCCTTCTCCTCGTTCGAGTCCGCGTACATCTCCTTCAGCCGCTTCCCCAGGTGGAACAGGAACCCGAGGTCACTCCGGCAGTCCCCGGGCGCCTCCACGGCCTTGTGATGCCACTGGAGCAAACGCTGCGTGTTCGTGAACGTGCCGTCCTTCTCGGTGTGAGCCGCGGCGGGGAAGAAGAAGACCTCGGTGTCGATGTCCTCGGGTCTGACCTCGCCGCGCTCGATCTCCGGTGCTTCACGCCAGAACTCGGCTGTTTCCGTGGGGGCGAAGTCGCGAACCACGAGCCAGTCCAGCTTCCGCATGGCCTTGCGATGGAGTGCCCCGTGCATGGATCCGACCGTGGGGTTCTCACCCATGATGAAGTAGCCGTTCACCGCACCGTCGGCCATGGCCACCGTCGTCGTCATGTGCGAGTGGTCGCCGGTGAGGCGAGGGATGAGGTCGTAGCAGTAGTCGTTCTCCCTCGTGGCGTGCTCGCCGAACCACGCCTTGAGCAGCGACACGGCGTACTTCGGGAACTCCACCCACCACCCCGACTTCGAGCTGTTGTTCTCCAGGTAGTCCTTCAGGCTCACATCCGTCTTCGCCTTCGGCTGGGTCAGGTAGCCGGGGAGCAGGTCGAAGAGGGTGGGGATGTCGGTGGATCCCTGGATCGAGGCATGCCCGCGAAGCGCCAGGATCCCGCCGCCCGGACGCCCGATGTTGCCGAGCAGGAGCTGGATGATCGAGGCCGTGCGGATGTATTGGGCGCCCACTGAGTGCTGGGTCCACCCCACCGCGTAGCAGAACGCGCTGGTCCGGTCTCGCCCCGAGTTCTCGCAGAGTGCCTTGGCCACCCGAAGGAACAGCTCCTTCGGGATCCCGCAGACCTCCTGGACCATCTCCGGCGTGTACCGGGAGTAGTGGCGGCGCAAGACCTGGAAGACGCATCGCGGATCCGTGAGGGTGTCGTCGGCGTGCTTGTAGATCGCCGGTGCGTTCGCGGCCATGCCTTCGGTCGCCTGGGTCTGTCCCTGCTCGGCGTTCATCTCGCGGTCGCCTGCGGATGCGGAGACCGTGAGGTCCTTGTACTGCCACGACGGTGCCCGGTACTCGCCTTTCTCCGGGTCCCATCCGCTGAAGAGACCGTCCAGGTCCTCCGTGTCCCGGAACTCATCGTTCAGGATCACCGGCGCGTTCGTGTAGTTGACGACGTAGTCCTTGAAGTACCGCTCGTTCTCGATGATGTAGTTGATGATGCCGCCGAGGAACGCGATGTCGGTCCCGGCGCGGATCGGCACGTGGACGTCGGCCATCGCGCTCGTCCGCGTGAACCGGGGGTCGACGTGGATGATGGTCGCGCCCTTCGCCTTGGCCTCCATGACCCACTGGAAGCCCACGGGATGGCACTCGGCCATGTTGGACCCTTCGATGACGATGCAGTCAGCGTTCTGGAGGTCCTGCTGGAACGTCGTGGCGCCGCCTCTTCCGAACGAGATCCCCAGACCGGGGACCGTTGCGCTGTGTCATATACGGGCCTGGTTCTCGATCTGGATGATGCCCAGGGCCGTGAACAGCTTCTTGATGAGGTAGTTCTCCTCGTTGTCGAGGGTGGCCCCGCCGAGATGCGCCATCGACAGGGTCCGGTTCACGCGGAAGCCTTTCTCGCTCACGACCTCCCAGTTCTCGTCCCGCGTCGTCTTCACCCGCTGGGCGACCATCTCCATGGCCTGGTCGAGCGGGATGTGCTCCCACTCGGTGCCGCGGGGCCGGCGGTACAGCACGCGCTGCTCTCGGTGCGAGCCCGTCACGAGCTGGAACGTCGCGGCGCCCTTCGGGCACAACCGCCCTCTCGAGATCGGCGAGTCTTCGTCGCCCTCGATGTCGGTGATCTTGTCGTCCTTCACCCACACCGATTGGCCGCAGCCAACGGCGCAGTACGGGCAGATCGACTTCACTTCGCGCGCGCCGTCGTGGATCCGGGGAGTGAGCTCGATGCTGCGCTTGGAGAACGACGTCTCGCCGAGGGCGGTGGGATCGCGGTCCCTGAACTGTCGGATGACCGGCCAGTCGGACGATGGACCAAGACCCACTGCGTGCCTCCTCAGTATCGGGTAGCGACGATTGTTTTCCCTGGTCTGGCGCCCTGGCAAACGGGCGCTCAGTCGCCGGTGGCGGCGCCGAGGCCCTCGTCCAAGAGTTGGAGCCGGCCGAGCTCCCGGAAATTCTCCGAGGCCACCCGTTCGAGCCGGTCGCGCCCAGCCGCGGTGAGTTTGAGCCGGACCACCCGGCCGTCCTCTGGGTCGCCGGAGCGACGGAGCAGACCCCCTGCCGAGGCGCGGTCGACCAACTCCACCACGGAGTGGTGCTTCAGGATCAGGAAGTCTGCGACGTCACCGATGGTCGGGCCCAGCTCGGAGCCGGACGCTCGGATGGCCAGCAAGAGGAGGTACTGCGACGGGGTCAACCCGGCGCGACGGATCCTCCCGTCGCTCGCTCGCTGGAACCGGATGAGCCGTCCTCGGAAATCGAACAACTGCTGGTACTCGCCGTCGCCAAGCACGATGCGCGTCCTCCCTGGTGCCCGCCGCCCAAGCATAGGGAACTCGGGAGCCGGGAGGAACGACTCGGCTCGAGAGCGCCGGATCACCTCGTGGCGAGCACGAAACAGCCGGCCAGGACGGCGAGCCCTACGGCGAACCAGGCGGCGTAGTCGCCCACGTGACCGGAATGCAGCAACCTCACCCGGCGGAAGAGCGGAGAGATCGCGCTCGTCAGGCGGCGCCGCACGCGCGCAGGCACCAGCCGTCGCCGGAACAGCGCGAGAACGACGATACCCATGGCGACGACGGCCGATACCAAGGAATAGGCGACGGCTTGCCCGCTCGGATCCTGCACGGGGACGTTGGGCAACGGCGATCCGGCGCCGGTCAACACGTCTGCTGTGTAGCCGCGTCGGTCCTCGAAGGTCGCCGCGGCCCGCTCTGCATGCCCGGCTAGACCTGGGGCCAGCCCGATCGCGAGCCCGGCCACCAGGAGAACGGCGGTCGGGATCCACAACACCGCCGGAGTGTGATCGCTCGGTTCCCTGATCTCCTCCCGGGCCTGTTCTCCGATGACGTCCGACGCGAACCGATCCCGCTCGTCCGGCCCGAGGCCGAGGAAGATCCGTCCTGCCGCGCGCAAGAGCGCCGCGCCGAGGAGCGCCGCAACGCCGCCGAACACCCACGGCATCCAGTGGTAGCCGGCAACGGTGCCGGCGTCCTCGATGAGGGCCTTCCCGAGGAACGTCCCGAACGGAGGGAGCGCAGTCAGGCCGAGGGCGCCGAGGACGAACATCGTCGCCGTTCCGGGCAATCGCCTGCCCCGACCCCGGAGCGCTTCCTCGTCGATGCTGCCCAACCGGAACGCCAGGATGCCGGTGCACAGGAACAATGCGCCGGCGATCAGCCCGTGCCCCGCCACCCATACCGCGACGCCTCCTAGCGCGACGTGCGTGAAGAGCCCGATGCCGACCAGGCTCAGGCCGACGTGCGCGACCACCGAGAACGCGAGCAGCCGTTTGAGGTGCTGCTGGAGGAACGCCATGACCGCGCCGACGACAGCGGTGACCACTCCCACGCCGATCAGGACGTTGCCCACGGCGGAGCCGTGGGAGGAGAACGCCCCGGCGAAAGCCGGCCACCAGATCCTGATGAGACCGAACAACCCGAGCTCGGTAACCACGCCCACGAACAGGATGCCGACGGGGGCGGGGATCACCGCGTATGAGTCGCCCAGCCAGAAGTGGAAGGGGACGACGCCGGCTTTCGTGAACAGGCCCACCACGAGGAGCGTGAAGGCGATCACCACCAGACCGTCCAGGTGGTGGCCCGACAGGAACACCCCCATCTGCGCCAGGTTCAAGGCGCCTGTTCGCGCGTACAGCATCGCGATGCCAAGCAGGATGGTGAAGGTGCCGAGGCTCGTGACGATGGCGAAGTTGAATGCCCCCTGAAGTGGGCCGGCCTCCTCGATACGCTCGCCGGCCAGCGCGTACGCGCACACCGAGAGCAGCTCGAGGAACACGAACATGTCGAACAGATCGCCGGCGGAGACGAAGCCGACCATGGCAGCCAGGAACACCAGGAGCAAGATGTCGAACCGGTGCCCGATGGTGTCGTCGAAGTACCGCCAGGAGAAGGCGAACGCCGTCGTCACGATGACGGAGGCGAGGATGGCCGCGCCCGCAGTCATCATGTCGATCGAGAAGTCGATCCCGATGGCGATCCCGTGATGGGGGCGCCATCCCGCGAACCAGTAGACGATGCGGTGGTCGGACGCCTCGGCCAACAACACAAAAGAAAGAACGGTCGTCGCCACGGACGCCGCGAAGGCCAGGGCGTCCGCCGCGCGCCGCGGCAGGAACTTCGAGCATGCGGCGATGGCCGCGGCGGCGAGGAGCGGGATCACGACGGGCAGCGCGGGGAGTGGACTCACGTCACCCCTCCATCACGTGGAGGTCGTCGGGCTCGAGCGTGCCGGTCCGCTTGTGGATCTGCAGCGCGAGCGACAGGAGCAGCGCCGTGACGACGACCCCCACCACGATGTCGGTGAGGACGAGCGACTGCGCCACCGGGTCCACCGCGCGGGTGCCCACCGGAACGTCCTTGAAGATCGGAGCGGTGGCGTGCGTGCGGTATCCGACCTCGAGGATCACCACGTACGTCGAGGACTGCAGGACCGACAGGCACATGACCAGATGGATGAAGTTTCGGCTCGCGGTCACCCCGTACAGCCCGACGAGAAAGAGCCACGCGGCCAGCAGGTAGGGCAGCACACCGCCGCGCATCTGCTACCTCCGACCCCGGAGCAGGGTCTGCTCGAGGAACTCGTACAGCACGATCACGATCCCCGCCCCCACCTCGAGGCCGACCATCAGGTTGATGGGCAACAGCGTGCCCCCCGAGAAGATCGACCCGACCTCGCCGAGGGGCCACACGTTTTGCAGGAAGGCGCCCGTCGCAATCAGTCCCGCCATCCCGATGGCGACGAATCCGCCGGCGCCGGTGCCCTCGCCCAGTTCCAGTGGTCCCATCGGGTCGGTCGAGCGGTGCAACAGGGCCCGGGCGGACAGGTACACGAGGAGCGGCGCCGCCCCGAGGATCATGCCGCCCTGAAATCCGCCGCCCGGTGTGAGGTGGCCGTGCGCGATGATGTAGACGGCCAGGACGATCCCGGGAGCGAGCAGCGTCAACGCCGAGATCCGCACGGCGTCGTTCGTTCCGGCGAGCGGGCGGTCGCCGTCCCCGCCTCCCTTCCGCTCGTCCTCCTCCCGCTGACGCCGGAGCAGAAGGGTCACGCCCATCACGGCGGCGAACAAGATGAACTCCTCGCCGATCGTGTCGATGCCCCTGTAGTCGAAGGTCACGGAGTTGACGACGTTCGTGGCGTGTCGCTCGGGAACGGCCCGGTGGAGCAGCACCTGGCCGTACGGACCGCGATAGTGGCCGAAACTCGGCACACCGGCGAGGCCCCAGACCAAGGTAGCGGCGACGCCGATCGCGCCGACGGCGAACACGATCAGCCGAGCGCGGCGCGTCATCGCTCCCGCTCCCTGACCTTGGTCAGCGTGAGGAGCACTAGGACCGGATAGGCCAGTCCCACCGTGATCTCGGACAAGGCCACGTCCGGCGCTTGCAAGAGTAGGAACAGGGCCGCGAGCCCCATGCCGAACAGGGACAGGACGATGACCTGATGGAGCGGATCGCGGGTCCGCACGACGGCGAGCCCGAGGGATGCGACAGCCCCCATCACGACCAGCTCGAGGACGATCATGCGGAAGCTCTCTTCCGCGCGGGCGAGCGCTCCGCGGGCCGCGGCCGGCCCCGCTCTCCGGCCATCGCTGCGCGCGCGGTGACGTGGGCGAGGACCGGCTGCCACCCCAGCATGAGCACCGCGATGAGCAGCGTCACGATCCCCTGATGGTCCAGGAGCTCCCTGGTCCAGATCGCGCCCGCCACGAGCCACGGCGCCACGGACGTGGCCGGCGCCAGGAAGTGGAGACGGTCGAGCACGTTCGGCATCCGCCACACGCCGAGGACGCAGAGGATCTGGATCAGGACGGCGAGGCCCAGCAGGAGGTCCACGACGAGGTGGGTCGCCGCCATGCCATCACGCCCATCGCTCGAGGAACCGCACGATCGCGAGCGTTGCGGCGAACGACGACAGCCCGAAGACCAGCGCGAGATCCACATAGACCGACCGGTTGAATCCCTCGGCCATCACCAGCAGCGCGAGCGTCCCGATCGCGCTGCCGAGCTGGAGGGCCACGA
>JBKOXF010000023.1:0-5154 GCA_046724795.1 Actinomycetota bacterium
TTCATCTCTCGGTTCATGCCTACACCTTGGGTTCCGGGGTCATCGAGCAGGGGCGGAGGGACTTGAACCCCCAACCGCCGGTTTTGGAGACCGGTGCTCTACCAAGTTGAGCTACGCCCCTCCGCAACACGTCCGGCCGGAGTTCGGGGGACCCGAGGAGTATAGGTGGCTCGTGCGGACCTCGGCAAAGAACGGCCCCGGCCGACGCCGCCGTTGTACGACGAAAATGCCCTGCTCGGGTGCGTGATGCATGCGTGCGGACCCCCTACACTTTTCCGCAGCGCACCGCGCCGGCCCCGGAATGCGAGCGCCATGCCAGAGATGGATCCGTCGTCGCCCTCGGGCGGCGCGCTCGACCGGGCGAAGCGTCGGTTCTTCCCCCACGACCCGGAATCGCATCCGGAGCCGGGCTCGAGCGACGCCGACACGGCGGCCCTCGAGGCCGCGATCGAGCGCATCGTCTCGGCGCGCCTGGGCGACGCGGTCGACGCGATCCAGCAGACGGCGTCGTCGGTGATGCACGAGATCGCCGCCGAGGTCTGGCGCACCGCCGGGGGCGACAAGCGCGAGGTTCAGGCCAAGATCCTCGAGAACCTGGCCCGCGACGACGCGCTCCGCGGCCTGATCGCGCACAGCGACGAGCGGTTCCAGGCCCTCGCCGTCAGGACCGGCCGGCTCGAGGACATCCTGGAGCGGCTGGCCGCGGACACCGAGACGGCGACCGACTCGCTCGCGCGAAGCGTCACGGCGCTCGAGACCGTGATCGCGCAGCCGGCAACCGTCGAGGTCGGCGACCTGCGAGAGCGGCTCGCTAACGTCGTTCATCAGATCTCGCGCGCGCTCGAGTCCATCACCGAGCGTGACCGGATCCTGGTCCAGGCGATCTCCGAGCGCGTCGAGGCGCACGGCAAGGTCGTGTCCGACGAGACCGGCCGGATCGCGCAGGCGATGGAGGCGTACGTCCAGCAGGGAGTCTCGGCGCTCGGGCAGCTGGCCGGCGGCGTCGACGCGCGCCTCGCGGAGTTCCAGAGCCGGTCCGAGGCGCGCATCGAGGAGCAGCTCCGGCTGCTCGACGAGGAGATCCAGCGGCTGCACGAACGGGCGGGCATCGAGTCCCGGGATGTGAAGACGCAGCTCGAAAACTACCAACGGCGCACGCGCGAGTGGATCGTCGGTCTCGCGCGGCTGGTTCGCGCCGACGCCGAGGCGTTGCGCGGCGAGATCGCGCACCAGATCGACGAGCAGGACCAGCGCATCGCGGGCGCGACGGTGACGATCGAGGCGACGACCCAGCGGGCCGTCGAGAACATGTCCGCGCGGTTCCGCGAAGACACGGACGCAGGGGTCGCGAGGATCGAGGAGTCACAGCGCGCGATGCTGCAGCAGCGGCTCGACGACGCGTTGTCGGCGCTCGACCGGAACATGATCCGGATGGGGGATCAGCTGCAGGCGCAGCTCGAACGGCTGGGGGACGTCGTCGGCGCCCAGGCCGCGCAGGCGACGTCGGCCGTCATCGCGAGCCGCGTGGACGAGGCGATGACGCTGATCCGTTCGTCGCAGGGCGATATGGAGAAGGCCGTCGAGGACAAGATCACCGGGCTCGCGAGATTCATCCGCTCGGACAACCGCGTCCTCGCCGAACGCGTCCGCCAGTTGGCCGAGAGCGATACCTCACGGCAGGCGCTCCGCGCCGTCAAGGAGATGCAGGCCAACCTCCCGGACGAGATCGTCCGCGTGGTCGAGATGCGGATCGAGGGCGTCGCCGATCGGTTCCACCGCGACATCCAGGAGACGACCGAGTCGATCGCGAAGATCGGCGAGGCCCTCGAGCGCAAGGTGGAACAGATGACGGCGCGGATCGCGCAGCGTCAGGACAAGGACATGCAGGTCGTCGTCGAGCGCATGGGCGACGCGATGCACGCGCTCGCGAGCCTCAACCGCCCGTTGGTGGCGGGCGGCGACCGCATCGAGCTCGACTGACGCGTCGCCGCGTCCGCGGTGGCTTCCGGCCGGACGTCAGGACGGGTCGGGAGGTCGCGCGGACGGCGCCACGGCGCGAACGGCGACGATCTCGACCTCGCCCCGCCGGATCGCCTGCTCCCGCCGCCCCTCACGCTCCACGATCACCGACGCGTCGAGCACGACCGTTCGCAGCTCGGCGTCGATCGAGCGAACGAGCGCGCGCGCGACGATCGTCTCGCCCATCGAGACGGGCGAACGGAACTGCACCTTCATCCGGCGCACGAGCGCGTCCCGGCCGACCCAGCCGGCGACCGCCGTCGCCAGGTGTCCCATCGTGAACATCCCGTGCGCGATGACGCCGTCGAAGCCGGCCGCGCGCGCGGCGTCGTCGTCCAGGTGGAGCGGGTTTCGATCGCCGGACGCCTCCGCGTAGGCGGCGACGTCCTCGCGCGTCACGACACGTGCGATCGGTGGCAGCTCGTCGCCGGCCGCCCAGGACTCCCCGAACCAGCTCACGCCGGCCCTCGCTCGAGCAGCGTCGCCCGCGCCGTGACCACCACGGCCGCCGCGTCGTCGAGCAGCTCTGTCTCGATCGTCAGGAAGGACTGGCCGCCCTTCGCCCGCGCCTGCGCGATGTGAGACCGCACCGTCAGGGTCTCCCCAACGCGCAACGGCCTGGAGAATCCGTACTCCTGATCGGCATGCACGACGCGCGCGAAATCGAGCGCCAGCTCGGGATCGCCGACGATCACCCGAAAGGACGAGAACTCCGCCGCCGTGACGAACGTGACCGGAACGACCTCACCGGACCCGCCGACGGCACGCCGGAACCGTTCGACGTGCCCCTCGTCGACCACGAACCGGGTCTCGGGGTAGGACTTGCCCTCCAGGGAAATGTTCACCGCACGCCTGTCCCCCACCCGGGCGTTCCCCGTTGGACGACCGTGCGTCGGGTGCTCGGTGGTCTCCCGTAGTCCCGATTTACAGGCCCGTGCATCGCTGCGAAGGTATCGACGTGCCTGCTCCCCGGCAAATACCGCAGACGTGCGTGAAAACATGGACGTCTCCGCCTACGATCGGACGTCATGGTCATGTCTGCTGATCGCAGGACGATCAAGGTGCTGATCGTCGACGACCAACGGACGTTCGGCGAGGCCTTGCAGGTCGCGTTGTCGCGCGAGAAGGACATGCGCGTCGTCGATGTCGTCACGGACGGGGACGCCGCCGTCGAGGCGGCGGCCGAACACCGCCCGGACGTCGTGCTGATGGACGTCGCGATGCCCGGGATGAGCGGGATCGAGGCGACCCGGCGCATCATGGACGCCGACCCCGATGCCCACGTCCTGATCCTGTCGGGATACGAGGACGACCTGCTCCTCGCGCGCGCCGTGCAGGCGGGGGCGCTCGGCCTGCTGCAGAAGACCGAGGCCGTCGTGGACGTCGCGCGTTCGGTGCGCCGTGCCAACAAGGGCGAGCACCTCCACAAGGAGGACGAGATCGAGGGCGCGCTCCGCCGGCTGCGGCACCGCCGCGACCAGGACTCCTCGGCCGAACAACGGCTCGCCAGACTGACCCCGCGCGAGGTCGAGATCCTTCAGGCGATGGCGCGCGGCCTGCCGCCGGACGCCATCGCGCACGAGCTCGGGATGAGCCCGCACACGCTGCGAACGCACACGCAGAACATCATCACCAAGCTCGGCGTGCACTCCAAGCTCGAGGCGCTCGTCCTCGCCATCCGCCACGGGCGGGTGGCGACGCTGGACGTCAGCGAGACGACCCAGCCCGAGCCGCGCTGATTACCGCGTCTCGCGGTGCACGGTGTGCTGGCGGCACCACCGGCAGAACTTCTTGAGCTCGATCCGCTCCCGGTCGTTGATCCGGTTCTTCTCGGTGACGTAGTTCCGCCGCTTGCAGTTGCTGCAGGCGAGCGTGATCGTCGGTCGGTTGTCCGTCTTCGGCATCTGATCCTCTTCGGTTACTTGACGATCTCGGTGACGCGGCCGGCGCCCACGGTGCGGCCGCCCTCGCGGATCGCGAAGCGCAGGCCCTCCTCCATGGCGATCGGCGCGATCATCTCCACCGTCATCTCGACGTTGTCGCCCGGCATCACCATCTCCACGCCCTCGGGAAGGTTCGCCGTGCCGGTCACGTCCGTGGTCCGGAAGTAGAACTGCGGGCGGTACCCGTTGAAGAAGGGCGTGTGGCGGCCACCCTCCTCCTTGCTGAGGACGTAGACCTGCGCCTTGAAGTTGGTGTGCGGCGTGATCGTTCCGGGCTTGGACAGCACCTGGCCGCGCTCGACCTGGTCCTTGTCGATCCCGCGCAGAAGGACGCCGACGTTGTCGCCGGCCTGGACCTCGTCGAGGAGCTTGCGGAACATCTCGAGGTCGGTCGCGACGGTCTTCTTCGTCGGGTGGATGCCGACGATCTCGACCTCCTCCATCTTCTTGAGCAGGCCACGCTCGACGCGGCCGGTCACGACCGTGCCGCGGCCCGTGATCGAGAACACGTCCTCGATCGACATCAGGAACGGTCTGTCGACGTCGCGCGTCGGCTCGGGGATGTAGCCGTCGACGGCGTCCATGAGCTCGTCGATCTTCGGCGTCCACTCGGGATCGCCCTCCAGCGCCTTGAGGGCCGAGAGACGGATGACCGGGACGTCGTCGCCGGGGAACTCGTAGGAGGACAGCAGCTCGCGCACCTCCAGCTCGACCAGGTCGAGGAGCTCGGGGTCGTCCACCATGTCGCACTTGTTGAGCGCCACGACGATGTAGGGGACGTTCACCTGCCGGGCCAGCAGCACGTGCTCGCGCGTCTGCGGCATGGGGCCGTCCGCGGCCGACACGACGAGGATGGCGCCGTCCATCTGCGCGGCGCCGGTGATCATGTTCTTGATGTAGTCGGCGTGGCCGGGGCAGTCGACATGCGCGTAGTGGCGCTTCTCGGTCTGGTACTCGACGTGCGCGATGGCGATCGTGATGCCGCGCTCACGCTCTTCCGGCGCCTTGTCGATCTGATCGAATGGCGTGAAGTCCGCCATCCCCCTCTCGGCGAGGACCTTCGTGATAGCGGCCGTGAGCGTGGTCTTGCCGTGGTCGATGTGACCGATGGTGCCGATGTTGACGTGCGGCTTATTCCGCTCGAACTTCTTCTTCGCCATCTCGATCCTCCGGGAACCCTTCGGGTCCGCTC
>JBKOXF010000037.1:0-17025 GCA_046724795.1 Actinomycetota bacterium
GTGGCCCTGGCCACGGACGGCCGATTCAGCGGCGCCACGCACGGGATCTCGGTCGGGCACGTCGCCCCCGAGGCTGCGGTGGGTGGGCCCATCGCGCTGGTCCGGGAGGGCGACGAGGTGGTGATCGACGTGGACGCGCGACGGATCGACGTAAACGTTGCACCTGAGGAGCTGGCGCTCCGTCTGGAGGAGTGGAAGGAACCTCAGCCCCGCTACGAGACCGGTGCGTTGGCCAAATACGCTCGGTTGGTCGGGTCCGCCTCGGAGGGCGCCGTCACTGGGTAGCTGGGGGGATGCCGTGCGTGCCTCGGGGGATTTTCCACAGGACCTGTTGACAAACGCTCAAGGGTTCCAGAGACTGGCCCGACCATGACTGGTATGAGGACGTCCGCGCGCGCCATTCCGACCGTCCTCGTACTTATTACCTAGGCGCGGCCCGGGCCCGAGGAGGCCCGCGTCCGCGCCAGAAGCCCTGGGCATCTGCCGGGGCTTTTTTGTTACCCGGATGCGGTCGAGAGGGAGGTACGCACATGCGCTTCGAGTTCGAGAAGGAGGGCCAGCCGGTCGGCGCGGCCCAGTGGGAGGGTCCCGGGCAGGTCGCGTTCGAGCTGATCGACGAGGCCGAAAGGCCGAAGTTCACGCGCTTCTTCGCCCGCGAGGAGGTGTACCTGGGATCCGGCCACAACGGGGAGGAGTTCCAGGTCCGCAGGCGCGACTGGACCCCGTGGGAGTTCGAGCGGGCCTGCACGGAGTTCGCCAGGCGCGAGGGCTACGAGAGCCGCCGCGTCCCGAACGCGGCAGTCCACGAGCGGGCGAGATGACCCGGCTGACCGGGGCGCAGGCCCTCGTCCGATCCCTCGAAGAGGAGGGCGTGGAGGTCGTATTCGGGATCCCGGGTGGGGCCATCCTCCCGGCGTATGACCCGCTGGTCGACTCGAAGCTCCGCCACATCCTGACCCGGCACGAGCAAGGCGCCGGTCACGCCGCCGAGGGGTACGCGTGGGCTACCGGGAAGGTCGGCGTGTGCATGGCGACCTCCGGCCCCGGCGGCTGCAACCTGGTCACCGCCCTCGCCGACGCGAAGATGGACTCGGTGCCCATGGTCGCGATCACCGGCCAGGTCCCCACCGCTGTGGTCGGGAACGACGCGTTTCAGGAGGCCGACATCACCGGCATCACGATGCCGGTCACGAAGCACAACGAGCTCGTGCTCGACACGGCCGACATCCCGCGGGTGATCCGTGAGGCCTTTCACATCGCGTCGACGGGACGGCCCGGGCCGGTGCTCGTCGACATCCCCAAGGACGTGCTGATCGAACGCGCCGAGTGGAACTGGCCGGACGAGGTTGACCTGGCCGGCTACAAGCCGTCCCTCCGTGGCAACCCCCGGCAGGTCCGTGAGGCCGTGGAGATGATCCTCGAGGCCAAGCGGCCGGTGCTCTACGTCGGCGGCGGCGTGATCAAGGCCGAGGCGAGCGACGAGCTGTTCCGCCTCGCCACCACAGGGCAGTTGCCCGTGATCACCACGCTGATGGGACGGGGGTGCTTCCCCGATTCCCACGAGCTGTGTCTCGGTATGCCGGGCATGCACGGCAACTACACCGCGGTCACGGCCATGCAGCAGTCGGACCTCCTGATCGGACTCGGCGTCCGCTTCGACGATCGCGTCACCGGCCAGCTCTCCACGTTCGCGCCGCATGCGAAGGTCATCCACGCGGACATCGATCCCGCCGAGATCGGCAAGAACCGTCGCGCGGATCTCCCGATCGTCGGTGACGCTCGCGACGTCATCGCCCAGCTCGCCGACGAGCTCACACGGCAGCAGCTCCAGAACGGGGGGCCGCCCGATCGCGACGAGTGGCTGCGGCAGCTGGCGGACTGGCAGCAGCGCTACCCGTATCGCTACGACCAGCCCGAGGCGGGCCCTATCAAACCGCAGTTCGTGGTGGAACGCCTGTACGAGGCCACGCGCGGCGAGGCAGTGGTCGTGTCCGGTGTGGGGCAACACCAGATGTGGGCGTCGCAGTTCTGGCGCTTCGAGCGTCCCCGCACGTGGATCAATTCCGGCGGCCTCGGCACGATGGGCTTCGCCGTCCCCGCCGCGCTCGGAGCGAAGGTGGGCAGGCCGAACGAGCGCGTTGTGGCCATCGACGGCGACGGCTGCTTCCAGATGACCGCGCAGGAGCTGGCCACGGCGACCACCGAGAACGTGCCGATCGTGGTGGCCATCGTGAACAACGGCCACCTCGGCATGGTCCGGCAGTGGCAGGAGCTGTTCTACGACGAGCGGTACTCGCAGGTGCACCTGACCCAGGACGTGCCGGACTACGCGAAGCTGGCGGAGGCGTACGGCGCTGTGGGGCTGCGCGCGGAGACGCCCGACGACGTCGATCCCATCATCGAGAAGGCCCTGTCGGTGACCGATCGGAGCGTCGTCATCGACTTCCGGTGCGACCAGCGGGAGATGGTGTTCCCGATGGTGCCCGCCGGGGCGTCGAACGACGAGATCATCCTCGGGCCCGAGCAGGCCGAGCCTGCCTGCGATCCCGCGGAGGCACCGATCGCATGAGCCTGCACACGCTGTCGGTGCTGGTCGAGGACCGTCCCGGTGTGCTGGCTCGGGTGGCGAACCTGTTCGCGGCCCGCGGGTTCAACATCCACTCGCTCGCCGTGGGGACCACCGAGGAGCCGGGTCTCTCGCGCATGACGGTCGTGGTCGACGTGCAGAAGAAGCCACTGGAGCAGGTGGTCAAGCAGCTCAACAAGCTCGTGAACGTCATCAAGGTGCAGGAGCTGGAGGAGCGTGAGGCCGTCGAGCGTGAGCTCGCGTTGATCAAGGTGAGGGCGGAAGGGGACGGACGGGCCCGGGCGATCGAGATCGCGAACATCTTCCGGGCCCGCGTCCTCGACGTCACGCATCAGACGCTCACGATCGAGGCGACCGGGACGCCGGACAAGATCGAGGCGCTCCTCGAGCTGCTCGATGCGTTCGGGACGGTGGAGATGACGCGGACCGGCCGGCTCGCCCTCTCGCGCGGGGATCGGGGGATCAGGGAGCGGGTGCTCCGACGGGTGGCAACGGAGGGATAGGGAGAGGACATGGCGACGATCTACTACGAGAAGGACGCGGATCCGGGCGCGCTGCAGGGACAAAGGATCGCAGTGCTCGGGTACGGCTCGCAGGGGCACGCCCATTCGCTGAACCTGCGCGACTCCGGGCACGACGTTCGGGTCGGCCTGCGGGAGGGCTCGAAGTCGTGGGCGAAGGCGGAGGAGCAGGGGCTCGCCGTCCGGACGACGGCCGAGGCGGCGGTGGAGGCCGACGTCGTGATGATGTTGCAGCCGGACACGGCGCAGGCCGACGTGTACGCGCGCGAGGTCGAGCCGGGATTGCAGCCGGGGAACCTCCTGCTGTTCGCGCACGGGTTCAACATCCACTTCAACCAGATCCGCCCCGCCGAGTCGTTGGACGTTGCCATGGTCGCGCCGAAGGGGCCGGGCCACCTGGTGCGGCGGACGTACACCGAGGGCATCGGCACGCCGGCGCTGCTCGCGGTAGAGCAGGACGCCACCGGGACGGCCCACTCGCGGACGCTCGCGTACGCGAAGGGGATCGGCGCGGCGCGGGCCGGCGTCATCGAGACGACGTTCGCCGAGGAGACCGAGACCGATCTGTTCGGTGAGCAGGCCGTGCTGTGCGGCGGCGTCACCGCGCTGATCACCGGCGGGTTCCAAACGCTCGTCGAGGCTGGGTACCAGCCGGAGGTGGCCTACTTCGAGTGCCTTCACGAGCTCAAGCTCATCGTCGACCTCCTGTACGAGGGCGGGCTCGGTTGGATGCGGTACAGCGTGAGCGACACCGCCGAGTACGGCGACTACACGCGCGGTCCGCGGGTGGTTGACGAGCGCACGCGCGAGGAGATGCGGCGGATCCTGGGCGAGATCCGCAGCGGCGAGTTCGCCAAGGAGTGGGTGCTCGAGGCGCGAGCCGGCTATCCGAAGTTCGAGGCGCTCCGCGAGCAGGGTCGGGCGCAGCTCATCGAGGAGGTCGGCAAGGGTCTCCGTTCGATGATGCCGTGGCTGCAAAGGGACGGTGGTCCCGATGCCTGACGGTGGCGTATCCGACGTACCCAACGGATCCGGCGACATCGTCCGGTTCTTCGACACCACGCTCCGCGACGGCGAGCAGGCCCCCGGCATCGCGCTGACCCGCGCCGAAAAGGTCGAGATCGCGGAACAGTTGGCGCGACTGGGCGTCGACATCATCGAGGCCGGGTTCCCGGTGTCCTCCGAGGGTGAATGGGAGGCCGTCCACGAGATCGCGTCGAGCGTGAAGGGACCGGTCATCGCGGGCCTGGCGCGAGTCTCCGAGACCGACGTCGACCGGTGCGCGAAGGCGCTGGAGCCGGCGGAGCGGTTCCGGATCCACGTGTTCGTCTCGACCTCGGAGATCCACCTGCGCGAGATGCTGCGGATGAGCGAGGAGCAGGTGCTCCAGGCGGTTCGCGACGCCGTACGACGCGCGAAGTCCTACACGGAGGACGTCGAGTTCAGCGCGCAGGACGCCACCCGAACCGCGCCCGAGTTCGTGATCGCCACGTCGCTCGCGGCGGTGGAGGAGGGCGCGACCACGATCAACGTGCCCGACACCGTGGGCTACGCGCTGCCGCACGAGTTCGGCGAGCTGGTCCGGATGGTGCGCGAGGCCATGCCCGACCACGTCGTGATCTCCACGCACTGCCACAACGACCTCGGGTTGGCCGTGGCGAACTCCATGGCCGGCGTGGCGAACGGAGCCCGACAGGTCGAGGTCGCGGTGAACGGCATCGGGGAGCGGGCCGGGAACTGCTCGCTGGAGGAGGTCGCGATGATCGTCTCCACACGCGGCCAGACGACGGGGCTGTCGCACGGCCTGCGATTGAAGGAGATCGCGCGGACGTCGCGGCTGGTGTCGATGCTCACCGGGTATCCGGTGCAGCCGAACAAGGCGGTGGTCGGCGCGAACGCGTTCGCCCACGAGAGCGGCATCCACCAGCACGGCGTGCTCATGAATCGCGCCACGTACGAGATCATGGACCCGGTCGAGGTGGGTCTCGACGGCAACCGCATCGTCCTGGGCAAGCATTCGGGGCGTCACGCGTTCAGCGAGGAGCTGCATCGGCTGGGGTTCGAGCTCGAGCCCGAAGCGCTGGACCGCGTGTTCGCCCGGTTCAAGGAGCTGGCCGACCGCAAGCTCCAGCTCACCGACCACGACCTCGAGGCCATCGCGGCCGAGGAGCTCGGTGTCTCGGAGTCCGACTCCTTCCTTCTCGAATCGCTGCACGTGGCCGGCGGGACGCACCTCTCCCCGACGGCGACGGTGCGGCTCCGGAGGAACGGTGACGTCATCGAGGACTCGGCGATGGGCGACGGGATGATCGACGCTGCGTGCGCCGCGATCGCTCAGGCGTGCAAGGTGGAGAACGCGCGCCTCGTGAACTTCACGGTGTCGTCGGTGACGGAGGGGACCGACGCGCTCGGCGACGTCGTGATCCAGCTCGACCTCGACGGGCGGCGGTTCACCGGTCGGGGTGTGAGCTCGGACGTCGTGGAGGCGTCGGCGCGCGCGTACCTGGCCGCCGTGAATCGGGCGGTGCAGGCATGACGAACCCGCAGACCATCACGCAGAAGATCCTGGCCCGCGCCGCCGGCGTGGACTCGGTCGAGCCCGGCGAGATCGTGATGTGCGACGTGGACCTCGCCATGGGCAACGACGTCACCGCGCCCGTGGCCATCGCGCGGTTCAAGGAGCTCGGCATCTCGCGGGTGTGGGACCCGAGCAAGGTCGCGCTCGTACCGTCGCACTTCGTGCCGGCCAAGGACATCGCGAGTGCCAAGCTCGGCATGACCATGCGAGAGTTCGCGCGCGAGCAGGGCATCGAGCACTTCTTCGAGCTCGGCCGAGGAGGGATCGAACACATCCTGCTCCCGGAGCAGGCGCTGGCCCTCCCCGGGCAAGTGATCATCGGGGCGGACTCACACTCCTGCACCTACGGGGCGCTCGGCGCGTTCTCCACGGGCGTGGGGTCCACGGATCTCGCCGCGGTGCTCGCCACCGGCCGCATCTGGCTCCGGGTACCGGAGTCGGTGAAGTTCGTGTACGAGGGTGAGCCGGGACCGTGGGTGGTCGGCAAGGACGTCATCCTGCACGTGATCTCCCGGGTCGGGGACGACGGGTGCGCCTACCAGGCCATGGAGCACACCGGCCCGGCGCTCCAGCACCTGTCGCAGGATTCGCGCTTCACGCTCACGAACATGGCCATCGAGGCCGGCGCGAAGTCCGGGATCATCCCGCCCGACGACGTGACCCTGGCGTACGTGAAGTCGCGGCAGGCGGTGACGGGTCGTGTGTGCGACTTCGACGTGTGGGGGAGCGACGACGGCGCCGACTACGTCGCGACGCACACGATCGACGTCTCCGAGCTGGAGCCGCAGATCGCGCTGCCGTCGCTGCCGTCGAAGTCGCAGCCGGTGTCGACGGTCGAACAGGTCGCGGTGGACCAGGTGTTCATCGGGTCCTGCACGAACGCCAAGATCGAGGACCTCCGAGTGGCCGCGCACGTGCTGCGCGGGCGTCGTGCCGATCCACGGGTTCGGCTCATGGTGATCCCGGCCACACAGGAGATCTGGCTTCAGGCCAACGACGAGGGCCTCCTGCAGACCTTCGCGGAGGCCGGCGCCACGGTGTCGACGCCCACATGCGGCGCCTGTCTCGGCGGGCACATGGGCGTCCTCGGACCGGGCGAGGTCTGCGTGTCGACGTCGAACCGGAACTACGTGGGGCGCATGGGGCACCGCGAGGCGAAGGTCTACCTGGCGAATCCGGCTGTCGCGGCGGCGACCGCGGTCATGGGCCGGATCGCGCACCCGGACGAGATCGGCGTGGAGCCGCTCGAGCTGGAGGTGGTGCCGGCGTGAGCACCGTCTTGGAGGGCGTTGCGCACGTCTACGGCGACAACGTCGACACGGACGTGATCATCCCCGCGCGATACCTCACCAGCACCGAGCCCGAGGAGCTGGCGCAGCACTGCATGGAGGACCTCGATCCCGAGTTCTGCGATCGCTGCAACCACGGCGACGTCATGATCGGTGGGCGCAACTTCGGCAGCGGATCGTCCCGCGAGCATGCACCGCTCGCCATCAAGGGGTCGGGGATCACGTGCATCGTGGCGGAATCGTTCGCCCGGATCTTCTACCGCAACGCGATCAACGTCGGGTTGCCCATCGTGGAGTGTCCGGGCGTCACGACCGACGCGCAGCAGGGAGACCGGTTCCGGATCGACCTCGACGCCGGGCGCGTGGAGAACCTCACACGCGGCACCTCGTACGAGGCGACGGCGATGCCCGAGTTCATGCGCGGCATCCTCGACGCCGGCGGCCTGATGCCGTGGGTGAAGCGGCAGATGGACGCCGAGGGCGACGTGCGGGTGGGCGTCGCGGCCAACGAGCCGGTCCAGGCCGACTGGAGGTTGGACTAGTGACCCGCTCGTACCGCGTGGCGGTGATCCCGGGCGACGGGACGGGACCGGAGGTCGTCTCCGAGGCCCTCAAGGTCCTCGACGCGGTGAGGGATGGTTTCGACGTCGAGACGGTCCGGTACGACCTCGGGGGCGAACGCTACCTCCGCACGGGTGAGACGTTGCCCGAGCCGGTGCTCGACGAGCTCCGCGGCGTCGACGCCATCCTGCTCGGTGCGATCGGGCATCCCGACGTCCCACCGGGGGTCCTCGAGCGGGGGGTGTTGCTGCGCCTGCGCTTCGAGCTGGACCAGTACGTGAACCTCCGGCCCGTCCGCGCGTACCCGGGGATGTCGGTGCCCGTTGCGAGCGTCCAGCCCGAGGACGTGGACATGGTCTTCGTCCGGGAGAACTCCGAGGGGCTCTACGTCGGGGCTGGGGGTTTCTCCCGGAGAGGGACCGAGGAGGAAGTCGCCACTCAGGAGAGCATCAACACCCGTTCCGGGGTGGACCGGTGCCTGCGGTTCGCGTTCGAACTTGCCCGCGAGCCAGGACGGCGCGGTCGCGTGACGCTGGCCCACAAGACCAACGTTCTGAACTACGCCGGCGATCTGTGGTCGCGCGCGTTCGCCGAGATGGCCGAGCGCCACCCCGACGTGGCCACCGACTACGTCCACGTGGACGCCGCGTGCATCTACCTCGTCGAGGATCCGGCCCGGTTCGACGTGGTGGTCACCGACAACATGTTCGGAGACATCCTCACCGACCTCGGTGCGGTCATCCAGGGGGGGATGGGCGTCGCCGCCGGCGCGAACCTCAACCCCGAGGGCGTGTCGATGTTCGAGCCCATCGGCGGCACGGCGCCCGACCACACCGGCAAGGGGACGATCAATCCGCTGGCCGCCATCGGCGCGGTCGAGCTCATGCTGCGCACGCTCGGCGAGGGGGAGGCGGCGGATCGGATGGAGGGTGGCATCACACTCGCGGTGTCGAAGATGGGGTCGATGCGGGCAGGCGAGATGGGTTTCAGCACGTCCGAGGTCGGCGATCTCGTGGTGGAAGGAGCGACCCGATGACCGAGCGCGCTGCCACGGTCGAGCTGTACGACACGTCGCTTCGGGACGGCGCGCAGCGCGTTGGTCTCTCCTACACCACCGAAGACCGCATGCGGATCCTCCACAAGCTCGACGAGCTGGGGTTCCCGTTCGTCGAGGGCGGCTGGCCCGGCGCGAACCCGCGCGACACGGAATTCTTCCGGCTGGCGACGAGGGAGACCCTTCAACACGCGACGCTGACCGCCTTCGGCATGACCCGACGCGCGTTCGAGCGGGCCGAAGACAGCGCGACCCTGCGCGACCTTCTCGACGCCGAGACCGAAGTCGCGTGCATCGTCGGGAAGTCCTGGGACCTCCACGTCACCGAAGCGCTCCGCACGATGCTGGCCGAGGGCATCGCGATGGTCCACGACTCCATCCGGTTCCTGGCGCGAGAGGGCCGGCGCGTGTTCTTCGACGCCGAGCACTTCTTCGACGGCTATCGGAGGAACCCGGCCTTCGCGCTGGCGGTCCTTCGCGCGGCCGAGGACGGCGGCGCGGAGCGGCTGGTCCTGTGCGACACGAACGGCGGCACGCTCCCCGCCGACGTCGCCGGCGTGCTCGACGAGGTGCGCGGCAAGGTGGAGGCGCCGCTCGGGGTGCACTTCCACAACGACGCGGGATGCGCCGTGGCGAACTCCCTCGTCGGCGTGGAGCACGGAGCCGTCCAGGTCCAGGGAACCATCAACGGATACGGCGAACGGTGCGGGAATGCGGATCTCGTTGCGATCGCCGGGAACCTCGCGCTGAAGCTTGACGTGGGGTGTCTCCCCGACGGGTCGACCGTCCGTCTCTCCGAGCTCTCCCACTACGTGGCGGAGGTGGCGAACGTCACCCCGGATCCGCATCAACCGTACTCCGGCCGATTCGCGTTCACCCACAAGGCCGGCCTGCACGCCTCGGCCGTGGCCCGTCTTGCTGAGGCCTACGAGCACGTGCCGCCGGACGTCGTGGGGAACCTCCGTCACGTCGTCGCCTCCGATCTGGGCGGGAGGTCGAACCTCGCGACCAAGGCCCGTGAGTTCGGCGTCGACGTCACCGAGGACGAGCTGCCGAAGCTCCTGGCCGTGGTGAAGGAGAGGGAGACCGACGGCTACACGTTCGAGGTGGCCGACGCGTCGCTCGAGCTCCTGATGCGCCGGAGCGACGGGTGGCAGCAGCCGTTCTTCGACGTGGAGAGCTTCCGAGCGGAGGTGGCGAAGCGCGAGGGCGATACGAGCTCGCCCCTCGCGGAGGCCACGGTGAAGGTACGCACGCCGCAGGGACGTCGCATCGCCACCGCGGAGGGGCACGGCCCCGTGGGCGCCCTCGATAACGCGCTCCGGCATGCGCTCGAGCCCATCTACCCCCAGCTTGCCGATATGACCCTCACCGACTACCGGGTTCGCGTCCTCGACGAAAAGCAGGGGACGGGCGCCGTCGTCCGCGTCCTGATCGACACGACGGACGGTGAGAAGGAGTGGACCACCGTCGGGGTGTCCGAGAACATCATCGAGGCATCGTGGGAGGCGCTCGTCGACAGCCTTTTGTTCGGCTTGCTCCATCCGCGGAGCGACGCGGTCACGCCGACGACGAACTGACGGCCCCGAGTCGGGGCGGCGCGCCGGCCGGCTGGCTGCGATCCTGGGCCGGAGGAGTCGTCAGTGGCCGACGCGCCGCCTCGTCTGCCGGGACGGCCCTGAAGCTCCGGCGGCGATCGCTTCCTCCATCGCCACCACGGTGTCCGCGCACCACGCAAGCTCCTGGGGTGTGGGCGGCGTCCGGGCCGCCTGGAGGAGCTCTGCCACATCCGAGAACCCCGCCGGGGCAGCCTCAGGAGCGGGCATTCCGGAGAGGAATCGATCGGCGGTGTCGGGGTCGATGAGCTGCCGTCCCATCTACCCCCATTACATCGACTGGGCGCTCCGATCCGTTACGGCGCTCGTCCCGAGCTCCCGGGCCAGGCGCTCCAACGCCCGGTGCTGGAGGACCCGGATCGCGCCGGGCCGCTTGTCCATCACCGCCCCCGCCTCGTCGGCGGTGAGCCCGCCGACCACTCGGAGGATCACCACCTCGGCCTGTTCCGCGGAGAGGATGTCGACGACCCGGACGATCGCGTCCTGAGCTTCGACGGTGTCGATGGCCTCGGCCTCGACGTCACCGGAGTCCGGCAGGTGGTGCAGGTGCTCCGACGGAACCGGATGGGTTCGCCGCCGTGCCGTCCGCCGTCGATGGTCGAGCAGCCGGCGCCTGGCGATGGTGAACAGCCACTTGCGGAAGTCGTGCTCACCGCCCTGGAACCGGGTCAGTCCGCGGGCCGCGTCCAGCCACACGTCGGACGCCAGGTCCTCCGCCTCGGCGGGATCGTTCGCGCCGAGGTAGCGCAGGACGGCGGCGTGGAGGTCCTGATACAAGGAGGTCAGCGCCCAGTCCGCGCCGGTCTGCGCTGCGGCCAGCACCCCGTCGAAGTCGTCACCCAGGCTCATCGCCGATCTCCCGTTTCGGCTCAGGCGATCCACGTGAGGCGCGGGCGCAACGCTTCTTCGTCTCGCCGAGAGAGCTTGTACCCAGCCGGAAGCCGGGCCACGCGTGTCGCTCGATCAGCGAGGGCGGCCGGCCGCGGCCGTGACGCGGAGGCTCCCGGTCTGCCGGCGCGCATCCCTCGGTTCCTCGGGATCGCGGGTGGCCAGGTACATCTCGATCTTCCGCTTGATGCGCTGGAGGGCGTTGTCGATCGATTTCACCTCTCGATCGAGGAACCGCCCGATCTCTTGATACGACTTCCCATCCGCATACAGACACAGGACCTCGGTCTCGAACGCAGACAGCAGCTCCCCGAGCGCGGCTTTGATGTCGCCGAGCTCCTCGGTCGCGATCACCACCTCGAGCGGGTCCAGGTTGGTCGGTCCCGACAGGACGTCCACGAGCTGACGGTCCGGCTCCTCGTCTGACGCGATCGGCTTGGACAGGGACACGTAGGTGTTGAGCGGCCCATGCTTCTGGCACCGGGCGCTCCTGATGGCGGTGATCAGTTGTCGCGTGATGCAGACGTCCGCGAACGCTCGGAACGAGACCTGCTTCTCGGCCTGGAAGTCCCGGATGGCCTTGTACAGGCCGATCATGGCCTCCTGCAGGATGTCGTCGCGGTCCGCGCCGGCAAGGAAGTAGGAGCGCACCTTCAGGCGGGCCAGCCCGCGATACCGGGAGAGCAGGGCCTCAGCTGCTCCGGAGTCGCCCGCGTGATGCCATGCGATGAGGTCCTCGTCGGTGGCGACGTCGTAGCGGGCTTCCTCGACGACCGCCGTGAGGATGGAGTTCCTGGTGACGTCCTTCAGCCGCTCGGCGAGACCCCGAACGGAAACCCTTTTCGGGTCGACTGAATCGACGACTGGGCTGGGGGGGCGCGTGCCCATGGGCGCTTGATTCCTCTTTGTGGTCTTCGGTCGGTCCCGACATCCTTCCCACACCGGGCCAGGGACAATCGCGCGCCGTCGAAATCGTCCGGACCCTGTTCGCTTCCTCGGGTTCAGGAGATCCGGGCGAGCCGTTTCAGCGCTGCCTGCTTCTCGGTTCGTCCGGCTTTGGCCTCGCCCGGGGGCCTACGCGACGGCCGGCGCGCGCCGGCGTCGGATCGCCGTCGCCAGGCCGCTGATCGCGAGCGCGAGGAGGGCGCTGATGATGGTGATGGCGGCGCCCGTTCGGACGAGGCAGTAGCCCGCGCCGAGGCCGTCCCCTATCCAGGGACACGTGGGCCCGAAAACGATCCTGTGCTCGATCCCTTCGGGCGGCAGCCCGAAGCAGGGCCGACTGAAGCCGTGGGAGATGAGGGCGGCAACACCAGCCACGATCGCGAAGAGCTGCAGCCCGAAGTTGAATGGGCGGGAGTGGCTGAGGATGTTCGCCAGAGCGCCAAGGATCAGGGCGCCCCCAAGGGCGGCCAGGAGCCACCCAAGCGCTCCGCCGGCAGCGATGCCGTTCGGCGGCGCGTACGCCGAGCCGACGAACACGCCGTGCACCCACGGGAGGAATACGCCGGCGAGGATCGCGAAACCACCGATGAGGCTCCCGGCGTTCGACAGGAACGCACCGATCGACATTCGGCGCGCAGATCGCGTGGTCGGATCGAAGAACGCGCCCCCGAACAACATGCCCTGATAGTGCGCCGCTTCGGGATCGGAGACAAGAGCCCACCCGAAGCGCTGTCCCGGTTAGAGTCGCCCTCCATGAAAGTCGATCGGGCGATGCTCGAGGCGCGCATGGCCTCCACCTTTCCCGGCCTCATCGGGATCGAGGTCGACCTCGTCGAGCACGGCCGCTCCGAGATGCGTCTTCCCATCCGGCCCGACCACCTGGCGCCGAACGGCTACCTTCACGCGGGTGCCGTGGTCGGGCTCGCGGACACCGGATGTGGGTTCGGCTGCATGATGTCGCTCCCCGACGGCGCCGTCGGATTCACCACGATCGAACTCAAGACGAACTTCCTCGCGACTGCCCGCGAGGGCGAGATCCATTGCACCGCAACGCTTTCGCACGGCGGCCGGACCACGCAGGTATGGGACGCGGTGGTCACGAACCCGAGCGGCAAGACCGTCGCGATGTTCCGGTGCACCCAGCTCTTGCTGTATCCGCCGGACTAGCTCGGTCGTTCGAACATCGACTCGATCTTCATGGCGAACATCATGTCGCCCATGAGCTTCAGCTTCCCACTCATGAACAGCGAAGTGCCGTTCGCGACGCCGGCGATCATCTTGACGAAGCTCACGAGATCCGTGGTCAGCGTGACTTTCGGCGTCTCGGCGTCACCCTGGCGCGCCTCGGCCCTGCCTTCGTGAACCGCCGTGACCCAGCGATGTGCGGTCCCGTCGTCGGTGACCACCCACTGGATGTCGGCGTCGTCGTTGCCGCCTTTGTAGCTCTCCACCATGCCGGTGAAGATCTGCTCGAGACTGCGTTCGGTCCCGGCCGAGTGGATGGCCTCGACGATCTGCGCGTCGTCGGCCGTCTGGACGAGCTGGACGAACTGTTCGGGGCTCAGGTTCTGCGGATCGAACTCAGCTTGGGCCATGCGGTGAACCTCCTCGCTCGGCCCCCCTCCTAGAGTTCTTCCCCCGCCGCCTTGATCCTCTCCTCGTCGAGCTCGATCCCTAACCCCGGTGCTTCCGACAAGGTGACGTAGCCGTCCGTGTCGATCGTGGTCGGTTCGACCAGCATCGCGTCACGCGCCTCGGGCACCCAACCCGGCGGGTCGTACGGGATCTCGCACCAATCGCAGTTGGCGACCGCGCCCATGACCTGCATGTTGATGCGGAGCCCGATTCCGTTCGTCCATGTGTGCGGGTTGAACCGCAGCCCGGCCGCCTCCGCCATGCCGGCGACCTTCCGGGACATCAGGATGCCGCCGGAGAGCGTGGCGTCGGGCTGCACGATGTCGACGCTGCGGTGCTCGATGAGATCGCGGAACCCGTGCAGGTCGCTGAGCATCTCCCCGGCCGCGAGGGGGATCGACGTCTTGCTTCGGAGCTCTGCGTAACCTCGATAGTCGAACTGGTCCAGCGGCTCTTCCAGCCACTCGAGATCGCAGTCCTCGACGGCCCGGCAGAACCGCACCGCCCGGCTGACGTCCCATTCGGGGTACGGCGCGAACCCGTGCGTGCGCCAGCCCATGTTCGCGTCGACCATGAGCTTGAAATCCGGGTGCGCCTCCCGAACTTGGCGGACCTGGTCCACGTCCTCCTCGATGGTCATGGATCGCACCCGGAGCTTCGCAGCCGTGAACCCCGATTCCTGCACGTGGGCGACGTCGTCGATGCGGCGCTTGCCGTCGCGGACCTCGCCGAACGAGCAGTACACGCGGATGCGGTCGCGGGCGCCGCCGAGCAGCCGCCACACCGGCGTGTTCGCTGCCTTCCCGATGATGTCCCAGAACGCGGGCTCGACGTGCCAGGAGCGCAAGCCCAGCGAGCGGGTCGCGCTTCGCAGGATCTTGAACAGGTCCTCCACCTGCGTGGGATCGCGCCCCGTGAGGGTGGCGCGGAGCAGATTGACTGCGCCTTTCGCCTCGTCCGCGATGAGCGGCGACGCGCTGATCCCCTCGATGCCCTCGTCGGTCTGCACCCGGTAGATCGCGCAGCCGTTGGAGGCCTGCGGGAACCCCGCCAGCCACGACGGCGAGAACGGCTGCGGCAAAGGGAAGTGGCACAGCTGGACCCGGATCCCGGTGATCTTCATGGCGTGCCGGATGCTATGCGGTCGGCGACGGCGAGCGCGAGCGCCATGATCGTCACCTGTGGGTTCACTTCCGGGCAGCTCGGCAGGATCGACGCATCCGCCACCCAGACGCCTCGCACGCCGCGCAACCGGCCATCGCCCGCGACCGGTGACCGTTGCGGGTTCGCGCCCGCCCGCACCGTCCCCACCGGGTGGAACGCCGCCAGGTGCAATCGCCGCGGATCCATGCGCTGCACCGCACCCCGCAGTTCGTCCTGCGATCGAACGAACCCCGAGCCGGCCACCACCTCGACGGCTCCCGCCGCGAACAGCACCTCGCCGATCAGCTCGTACGCCCGAAGCAGCCGCCGTCCATCACCCGAGGTGAGCTGGTAGGTCACGAACGCGCGATCCTTGCCGAGCACGCGTCCCACGGAGCTGTCTGCGATCATCGCGCCGAGGCTCCCGTACTGCTCCGCTCGATCGAGCTCCTTCATCAACTGCTCGCCGGAACCCGGGAACGCCGACCATCCCATCCCGAACGGCGCCGACGTCGCCTCGATCAGGATCCCCTCGCTCCGATGGAACTCCTCGATCCCTGCGCTCTGGAGCACGCCGCGCCACGAGGTCACGGGTTCTTCGAACCGGGCGAGCACCGCGAGCGCGGGATGGATCGAGAGGTTGCGGCCGAGCGACGGATGACGGCCCAAACCGCTGCGGCGCAACAAGGGCGGCGTTTCGGTGGCTCCCGCCGCGACGACCACCCTCGGCGCGAGGATCCGCGTCCGGGCTCCGTCGAAACGGCTGATCACAACGCCGGTCGCACGCCCCTCCTCGTGCAGCACTCGTTCCACGCGCGCCTCCGACACGATCCGCGCTCCGGCGTCACACGCATCGGGCAGCACGGTGAGGTGAACCGAGCCCTTCGCGTTCTGCACGCAGCCGATGGCGCTCTGGCAGCACCCGCCGCAGTGGACGGCACTGTGGTCGAGCGGGCCGGCCATCCACCCGAGCTTCGCCGCGCCGGCCAGAGTCAGCTCGCCGTTTCGCCCCATCACGGTTGGCAGGACCCGATCCGGTGCGAGCGTTCGCCAGGCGTCGTCGAGGTACGGCCCGATCTCGGCGGGGTCGGCCATGACGAGCCCGTCGCGATCGCGCCACCGGCTCAGGACGCGTCCCGGAGTCTGGTAACACGTGCCCGAGTTCACCACCGTCGTGCCGCCCACCGCGCGTCCGATCGGCAGCAGGATCGACGGCCTTCCCAATGTCACGGTCGACCCGCCGTCCCGGTACAGCTCGATCCACCGATCGAGCGGATGGCGCGTCCGGAAATCGTGGACGGTGAATCTGCGGCCCTCCTCCACCACGACCACGTCGAGTCCCGCCCTGGCGAGTGTTCGCGCGACGGATGCGCCGCCGACGCCGGAGCCGATCACCACGACGTCGCACCGCACCGACGCCGGCCACTGTCCAGCCGGGGTGACGTCGAGCGCCGGATCGGGGCGAGCCACCGGCATCGCGTCCGACCATGCCGCGAGCTCCACCGCTCCCGCCTCGGCGCCGGCGACGAGGAGCACCACGGTCTTCACCGCGTCGAACGCCTGCGACGAACGCCCGGCTGCCAGCACGCCGGCGCGAAATGCGAACTGCGCGTGTCGCGGGAGCCTGGCCACGAATGCCTCCACCTGCGACGCGATGAGCCACGCGGGCGGCCCACCGTGCTCGGCCGGGACCAGCCGGCCGCACAGATCGACCAACGATTGACTCGCCATGGCAGCGCGCAGCGTAGCCAGACCTCGGCTACGCTGCGCGCCGATGAGCTTCCTGGTCGACGGCCCTTGGCTTGCCGCGAACGGTTACCTGATCGCGAAGGTCTCGCCGAACGAGGAGATCGCGCGCGCCCTCGAGCTCGCCATCGACGCAGCGTTCCTATCCGTGAGCATCCCGATGTACCTGAACGCGAAGTGGACCGAGCCGGTGTGGAAGCCGACGCGCTCGCAGTCCGGGCGCGACTGGATGATCAACTCGCGGGTATTCACGTTCGAGCACAATCGGGCGAGCTGGAAGACCCACGCGGTTTCGGCTGCGATCTTCGCCACCTACCCGCTGTGGCTGAGGCTCGGCATGAAGCTGGGCTCGCGCCACCGCCGAGCCTAGATCCAGACCACGTCGTCGCCTTCCCGCGGCCGAGGCAGTCGAGCGCCCGCGCCGTGGATAGCTCCTCGAGGTTCGCCAACATCACCGTGACC
>JBKOXF010000083.1:0-7023 GCA_046724795.1 Actinomycetota bacterium
TCGTGTACCCGGCCAGGGCCACGGTGAGATCGAGCTCCGCGAGGAACGAGCGGACCACGTGCCTGACCCCCTCGGCGCCTCCGACGGCGAGGCCCCAGACGTACGGACGGCCCAGCAGGACGGCCCGAGCCCCGAGGGCGAGCGCCTTGACGGCGTCGGCGCCGGTTCGCACGCCGGAGTCCAACAGTACCGGGAAGTCGCCCGGTACTGATGCCAGCACGGCCGGCAGCGCGTCGAGGGTGGCGATCGCGCCGTCCACCTGCCGCCCGCCGTGGTTCGACACGACGATCCCGTTCACGCCGGCGTGGACGGCGCGCTTGGCGTCTTTGGGGTGCACGATGCCCTTCAGCAGGATCGGCAGGTCGGTCAGCTCTCGCAGGAACGGCAGGTCGTCCCAGGAGAGGCCTGGGTCGGGAACACCGAACCCCATGCCATCACCGCTGCCGCCACGTCCTCCTCCGGGGTCTTCTCCAACCGGGACCGGAGCACGGGATCCTCGATGTAATTGGCCACGCCCTCCATCAGCAGGAACGGCAGGTACGCGTGCTGGAGGTCGCGGGGCCGCCACGCGAGGAGGGTCGTATCGAGCGTGACCACGATGGCTTCATATCCGGCCTTCTCAGCTCGTTGCACGAAGCTCGCGCAAAGCTCGGGATCGTTCGGCCAGTACAGCTGGTACCACCGGGGCACGTCGCCCATCGCCTCTGCCACCGCCTCCATGGATCTGGACGACGCCGTCGACAGCACGATGGGGATGCCGAGCGAGGCTGCTCCGGTTGCCGTGGCGATCTCGGCGTCGGGATGCACGATGGACTGGACACCCACCGGCGCGAGCAGCACGGGGGCTGGGAGCGTCCGGCCGAACAGCTCGGTGGAGAGGTCGCGCTCTGCGACGCCCCGCAGCATCCGGGGGAGGATCCGCCACCGCCGGAACGCTTCGAGATTCACCCGGACCGTGTCCTCCGAGCCCGCTCCGCCGGCGACGTAGTCGTACGCCTCCCTCGGGCTTCAGGACTTCCTTGGCCTTGGCCTCGAGCTCGCGGACGCCGATCGGGAACGGCGGCTTCGCGCCCGAGAGGCCCTGCATGTAGATCTCGAACTGGAAGTTCCCGAAGAGCTCCGCCACGTGCGGGAGGCTATCTTCGATCGGGTTTCCGGGGCGAACCCGGCTCGGGATCCGCGATGGAGCGCTTCTGCGGGTACGGCGTTTCAGCGCGCAGGAGCATGGCCACGTACTCGTCGGCTCGGCGAGTCCGTGTGTCCGGCCGCTTGGCCGTCGCGACGCGGTACAGGATCGCGTAGCGGTTCTGGGCGGTGAGGCGGTCGAACCGGGTCCGAGCCTCCGGATCCGCCAGGAAGGCCCGCTCGAGCTCGGGCGGAGTCTCCATCTCGGCCGGCCCGCCATACGCTGCGTCCCACCGCCCATCGGCCTTGGCGCGATCGATCTCCGCTTGCCCCGCCGGATGCATCCGGCCCTCGGAGATGAGGCGCTCGGCGATGCCGACGTTGCGCTTGGACCACCCGCTCCGTTTGCGACGAGGCGTGAATCGCTGCAAGTGCGTCGTGTCGTCCCGACGGAGAACCTGGCCGTCGATCCAGCCATGACAGAGCGCCGCCTCCAGGGCCTCCTGGTACCGGAGCGACGTCGGCTCCGAGGTGCCCTTCTTGGCGAGCACGAGCCAGACGCCGGGCTCGTGGTGATGCTTCGCCAACCACCCGTTCCACGACTTCGCATCCGCCACGATCAGCTCGGGCAACTCATCGGTCACGCCCGACATCTTGCCATCTGCTCCTCGGGGGTCTCCGCCGGGGTAGGCTCCGCGCCGCGATGGGACTCCTCGATGGCAAGGGCGCGGTCATCACGGGAGGCGGGTCCGGGATCGGGCTGGCCACGGCGCGCCGGTTCGCGGCCGAGGGCGCGCGCGTCGCCGTTCTCGATGTGAACGAGGAGCTCGGCAAGGCCGCCGCCGACGAGACCGGCGGGGTGTTCGGGCGATGCGACGTCTCCGCGTCCTCCGACGTGGCCGAGGCGTTCCGCCAGGCGGCCGGCCACCTCGGAGCCATCGACGTCGCGCATCTGAACGCGGGGATCGTGACTGGCCGGCGCGAGGTCGAGCAGCTCACCGACGAGGAATACCGGCAGATCATCGGCATCAACGTCGACGGCGTCGTGTACGGGATGCGCGAGGCCGTCCGTGCGATGGATCGCGGAGGCGGAGGCGTGATCGTAGCTACGGCGTCACTGGCCGGCCTTGCCCCCTACCCGACGGACCCCATCTACGCGCTGACCAAGCACGCGGTGGTGGGGCTGGTCCGGGGCGTCGCGCCACAGCTCGTCGACCGCGACATCCGCGTGAACTGCGTCTGCCCGGGCATCACGGACACCCCGATCCTCGGCGAAGCCCGGGAGATCCTGGTGGGGTCTGGGTTCCCGCTCATCACCCCCGAGGAGATCGCCGACGGCGTGGTGCGAGCGGCCACGAGTGAGGGGACGGGGGAGGCGTGGGTGTGCCAGGCTGGGCGGGAGCCGATGCCGTACGAGTTCCGCGGTGTCCCCGGGCCGCGCGTGCCCGGCAAGGAGGGCATGGCCCCTCCCGATTTCCGGCAGTAGGCTTCGCCACGACGATCGCGAGGGGGGAAACGCTCGATGGATCCGGCCGACCTGCAGAACCTGCCGTTGTTCGAATCACTTGACCGGCGCGAGCTCGAGCGGCTGTCGAAGTGGGCGACCGATCTGGACTTCCCGGCCGGACATCACGTGGTCGACCAGGGCGAGGTGGCGTGGGAGTTCTTCGTGATCCTCGACGGTGAGGCTCAGGTCCTCCGGAACGCCGACGAGCTCGCGGTCCTCGGGCCGGGCGACTTCTTCGGGGAGATGGCCCTCCAGGCGAACGATCGCCGAAACGCATCGGTCGTGGCCAAGACCCCCCTCCGCCTCGCCGTGATGCTCGGACGCGACTTCAAGGAGATGAAGGAGGAGATGCCGCACGTGGCCGCGGCCATCACTTCCGCGATTACGAAGCGCTCGGGCTGACTACCAGGCGATCTGCGGCATCCCGGGGTCGGCCGACCCGTAGTTCCCCGGGCCGGCCCGCTCGATCGATGCGTCGCTGAGCGACCCGATGTAGTCGGTCGAGAGTACGGCGGCGAACTCCGGCCGGTTCATGCGGCTCGCGTCGATGGCGTCGGGCGCCACGTACGGACCGACGTTGTCGCGGTACCTGTAGTCGCGGAGGAACGCCGCGATCTCGTCGCGCGTGACGCCGGCGTCCCACAACGCCGCACCGCTCAGGTACACCTCGCTCGGCCACACCGCCTCCACCAGCCCCACCACGGACTTCCCGAAGGCCTGCCCGATGTCCTGCTCGAGCTGGATGGGATCGAGGCGGACGCCACCCGCCGTGTCCACGAGTGGGCACTGCCCGTGGTCCGCCGTCACGATGACCACGTACTCGCCGGGCTTGAACTTCGACTCAAGCGTCTTCACCAGGCGCTGCAGCTCCATGTCGACGTGCCGGATCACGCGGGCCTCCTCAGGGCGCAGGAAGTTGTACACGTGTCCGGTGTAATCGGGCATCTTGTAGTTCACATAGAGCAGACTGGTGGCGTCGCCCTGACCGACGGGCTCGTTCTCCAACGCCGCGGCGATCACGTCCCCCTGGTAGTGGACGATCGGCGGGGAACAACACAGCTTGCGTCCGGCTCCCTGATCGAGTTCCAACTCGCCGTAGTCCTGGAGCAACCCGACGAGCGATCCTCGTGTCGGCATCCCTGCGGGCATCCGGTACAGGTCGGGGTTCTGTGAGGCCCAGTCCTTCGCGACGTCCTCGTCGAAGTACACCGCGACCGGCAGCTTCCCCTGCGGTCGCGTTCCGCCCTTCCCGATCATGCCAAGGTGCCAGATCTGGTACCCGATCTCGCCGATCCAGGCCCGGTGGCCGGTGTGCTCGCTCCACGCGTCGGCCAGCGTCGGCACCGCGATGAACGAGGGGTCGGCGCGCCCGGCCGTGCCGTACGCCTTCGCCGGCTTGCCCTGATATCGGACGTTGTGCCCGGAGATCCCGTGCCGGTGGGGAAACTCACCTGTCCCGATCGTGGCGTGGGCACAGGCCGTCACCGTCGGGAACGAGCCCATGAACCCGTTGCGGAACACGAGCGATCTCTTCATGAGCCCCTTGAGGAACGGCCACGAGTACTTCCAGTGCGTGAGGACGTTCCACCCGCCCCCGTCGATGACGAACGTGACGACGACCTTCGGCGGGGTGGCCGGCCCGGTGATGCCGGGCATCGACACGCCGTCCTGGGTCGTGAGGTCGAACCCCATCATCCGCGCGGTGGTCGGCGCGAGATCGGCGAGCGTCACGATCTCGTCGCGCGTCTCGGGCTTCGTGATGATGCCAGGTGCGTACACGACGATGGGGACGCGATCGAGATATGCCCACGTCATCGCGTGACTGCTTCTCGGGTCGTCGTGCTGGAGGGCCAGTGATTCGTTCGCGTAGTTCGACGTGTTCCACGGTTCCAGGACGAGCTGGAGGTCCCCCGAGCGACCCGGGAAGTACCCGCGCTTCACCCGGACCAGCGCATCGGAGCCGATCGACTTCGCCATGTGATCCAGGTCGGGCGTGGGATCGGATCGGGTGGCGCACTGGGTGATGCGGCCGATCGCGGACCCGCCGGCCACGGCTGCGACGCCTGCCAGGCCCAGCCCGAGCAGGAACCGGCGCCGGCCCTCGTCGACCTCCGCGGGGCGGGTCACCACCCACGCCAGGCGCAACCCCACGGCGAGCACCAGGAGTCCGGTGACGATGCTCGCGACGAGGCTTCCGACCAGGGCGATGGCGAGCGCGATGACCGCTGCGACAACGATCGCGACGAGGGCAGCGGGAAGTAGGGACCTGCGTTCAGGGGACGACACTGCGGCCACATTGTCTCGCACCGAGCGCTGTTCGGCGGCGGTCCGGAAGGGGCTACCGGCGGCGGAGATCGCGGTTCACGACGCGAGCCGCGTTGTGGCCCGGCGCGCCCATCACGCCGCCGCCCGGGTGCGTGCCGGAGCCGCACAGGTACAGGTCCCTCACCGGCGTCCGGTAGCCGCTCGCCTGCGGCACGGGCCGCATCGAGAACAGCTGGTCGAGCGACATCTCGCCGTGGAAGATGTTGCCGCCGAGGAGGCCGAACCGGTCCTCGAGGTCCTTCGGCGTGAGGACCTGCATGTGCTCGACGGCATCATTCATGTTGGGCGCGTACTCGGCGATCGTGTCGATCACCCGCGTGCCGACCGCTTCGCGGTCCAAGTCGCCGTACGGCACGTACTGGACGAAGCACGTCATGACGTGCTTGCCTTCTGGAGCGAGCGAAGGATCCTTCGTGGTGGGGATGACGCAATCCATCATGGGATGTTCGCTGGGCTGACCGTACTTGCAGTCGTCCCACGCGCGTTCCAGGTAGTCGATCGAGGGATTGATGATGAACTCGGGGTGTTGCACGCCGAGGTCTTTCCCCGGTCGGGCGGTGAAGTCGGGGAGCTCACGCAACGCGACGTTGACCTTCGCCGACGGGCTCCGGGTTCGGTAGCGCTCGACCTCCCTGACCACCTCGGCCGGAAGGTGCTCCCGGCCGGCCAGCTCGAGGAGCGTGGTCTGCGGGTGGATCCCCGAAACCACGGTCTTCGAGCGGAGCTCGGTGCCGTCGCCGAGCGTCACCCCGATCGCACGCCCGTCCCGCACGTTCACGCGGATCACCTCGGCCCCGGTGCGGACCTCCGCGCCGGATGCGCGGGCAGACGCGGCGATGGCCTCGGACAGCGCGCCCATCCCCCCGTGCACGAACGCCCAGCCGCCGCGTTGTCCGGCGACCTCACCCATCCGGTGGTGCAGCAGCACGTACGCGGTTCCGGGTGTCCGCGGGCCCGCCCACGCGCCGATCACCCCGCCTGGAGAGAGCGCACCCTTGACGTCGTCACTCGTGAACCACTCGTCGAGGAAGTCCGAGACCGACAGGGTCATCAGGTCGACCAGCCTGGCGATCCGCTTGCGGTGCCGGACGAAGTGCCAGGCCAATCTCAGTGCCTCGAGCAGGTCGCTCGGGCCGCGGAGGTCGATGGCCGGCGGTTTCCGCATGAGCAGAGGCCGGACGATCCGCACGAGCTCGCCCATGGCGCGGTCGTACTCGAGGAACGCCTCGGCATCGCGCGTCGAGATCGTGGCGATCTCCGCTGCGGCCTTCCGGGCGTCCTCCCACAGCAGGATGGAGCGCCCGTCGGGGAAGGGCAGGAAATAGGCGGGATCGATGGGATACACGCGGTACCCGAACCGTTCCAGGGCGAGGTCGCGAACGATCTTCGGTTGCAGGAGCGACACGACGTAGGAGGCCGTTGACACCCGGTATCCGGGCCAGACCTCCTCGGTGACCGACGCCCCGCCCACCAGCTCGCGGCGCTCGAGGACCACGACCTTCCGGCCGGCCTTGGCCAGGTAGGCCCCGCACACCAGGCCGTTGTGCCCCCCGCCGATCACGATCGCGTCGTACACGGGTGCTATTGAACCTGTCCTGGGAGCTTTGGGCGAGCCGCCGCAGTGCTGCTAGGCTTTTGCCTCGAGGGTTCGGCATCAAAGCAGTTGGCTTCGAGCAGCACCCTCCCGGCGAGCCAGCCGGAGGCTGACCCTGCGAGCAGGGCGACGCACGGGACGGCCAGGAAAGGAGGGTGATTCGCTCGTGGCAACCGGAACAGTCAAGTGGTTCAGCTCTGAGAAGGGCTACGGCTTCATCTCGCAGGCGGACGGACCGGACGTGTTCGTCCACTTCTCCGGGATCGAGGGTGCCGGGTACAAGAACCTCGAGGAGAACCAGCAGGTGGAGTTCGAGGTGACCCAGGGCCCCAAGGGCCTGCAGGCCACCAACGTCCGCATCGTCGGCTAACCACCACCTGATCCACGCGAAGGGCGGGCCCGTTCGGGCCCGCCCTTCGCTTTTGCTCTGACGCGTAGACCCGACCCTGTCGGGTAGGCACATAGAGAGAGC
>JBKOXF010000084.1:0-14311 GCA_046724795.1 Actinomycetota bacterium
GAACACCGGCAGCTCATCAGAGATATCGCGGTAGGCCCGCCACTCGTCGGCCGCGTTTTCCGTCGTCGCGCGGCTCCCGGCCGCACTCGGCGCAGACGAGATCACCGATAGCGGCCACCTCACGAGGCTATCCGTCGCGAGGGCCGCTGCCCAGGCGCACGTTCGGCCATGATTGAAAGCGCCGACGTCCCGAGGCGCGCCCTGAGTCAGTGACGGATGCGCCGCTAAGGAGCCCCGGATTCGCCGAGGCGTTGCGCGCCTCCTGTGAGGAGGTCGTCGCCGCGCAGTGACCGCTTAGGCGAACCGCTTGACGAACTCGAGCGCCGTCTGGGCGACCTCGCGCCAGCCGTGGTCGATCGTGAGGGAGTGGCCTCGGTTCGGGATCTTCACGATCTCCGTCACGGCGCGGTTGCGCCTCTGCCGCTTGTAGGCGGCGTTCGCGATCGCCCACGGCACCGTGTGGTCCTTCTCGCCGTCGATGATCAGAAGGGGACCGCGGTCGGGGTTCTTCGTGTTCACCTTCGCCTCCGTCCACGGGTTGAGGTTCGCGTTGCCCATCTGCACCAGAGCGATCCCGGAGCCGGCGACGTGGAACGTGTCGTAGAGCTCCTTGGCCTCCTTCTCGTCCAGCGCGTTGGCCCAGCCGTATTTGAACTGGTCGAACGTGAAGGTGATCGCGCGGCCGCGCGTGAGCGGGTTGACCAGGTACGGGCCCACCCCCTTGAGCACCGAGGCCGGCAGAGGCAGAACGCCGCGGAAGACTCCGGGGTCGATCGCCACCGTGGTCGCCGCGAGGCCCCGGTCCGCGAGCATCTGCGCCAGCAAGCCCCCCGTCGAATGCCCGATGATCACTGGCTTCTTGTCCAAGGCATCGATGATCTCGGCGGTGTGATCGGCGATCTGCTTCAAGCGCTTCTTGGCGAGGACGTCCGGGTTCGCCCGGGCCTCTTCAACCGTTTCCGGATCGTCTGGCCAGTCCGGCGTCAGCGGCGCGTAGCCGGCCTGCTTGAAGAAGTCCGCCCATGTGGCCCAACTGCTCGGCAGCAGCCAGAGGCCGTGGATGAAGACGACCGGGGTGTTGCCAGAGGCGTTGGCCGCCTCGATCTCCCGGTTCTCCCGCTCGGAAATTGACGCCATGACCAACTCCCCTCCGGTCGGACGTAAGTCAACCCGATCCTTGCGGGTAAGTCTCTTCCACGATGGTTTGGCCTGTCGATTCGACAGTGCCGACGTGGGCGCGAGCCCCAAGGGGCAGTAGGTCAGGGAACATTCGCGAATATTCGCTCAGGCAGGCGACTGCGACCACTCAAGACACTCGGCTAGCCAACAGGTAGTCATCCATCTGCGTGCGGGCGTCGGCATCTCGTATCGTTGACGGCGATGAACCGGCCCAGGACGTCGCAGAAGGCGCTCTCCTTCACCGAGTCGGTGATTCGCGACATGACCCGCCTCGCCATGCGGCACGACGCGATCAACCTGGCCCAGGGTTTCCCGGACTTCGCATGTCCCGTGGAGCTGAAGGAGGCAGCGAAGGCAGCCATCGACGCCGACATCAACCAGTACGCCATCACGTGGGGCGCCCAGGGGTTCCGAGAGGCCATCGCCTCGAAGTTCGAGCGCAACTACGGCATGCCCGTCGACCCGAACCGCCAGCTCTGCGTCACGTGCGGTTCGACCGAGGCGATGATGGCAGCGAGCCTCGCCGTGATCGATCCGGGGGACGAGGTCGTCGTGTTCGAGCCGTTTTACGAGAACTACGGACCGGACGCGATCCTCTCGGGCGCGGTCCCTCGCTACGTCACGTTGCACGAGCCGGATTGGACGATCGACGAGGCCGAGCTCGCCGCCGCGTTCAACGATCGCACCCGCGCCGTCATCGTGAACACGCCGAACAACCCGACCGGCAAGGTGTTCTCCCGACAGGAGCTCGAGGTCATCGCGGGGTTGTGCCAGAAGTGGGACGCCGTCGCGTTCACCGACGAGATCTACGAGCACATGACGTACGACGGCCTCGAGCACATCCCCCTCATCACGGTCCCGGGCATGGAGGACCGGACGGTCACGATCAACGCGCTGTCGAAGACGTATGCCGTCACCGGATGGCGGGTTGGATGGACGATCGCGTCGCCCGAGCTGACGGACGGGATCCGGAAGGTGCACGACTTCCTTACGGTCGGCGCCGCCGCGCCGCTGCAGGAGGCGGGCCGCGTCGCCTGCGAACTGCCCGAGCCGTACTACGAGGCGCTGCAACACGAATACGCGGAGCGCCGGACAGCGATACTCGAAGTCCTCGAGAACGCGGGCTTCAAGACGTATCCCCCATCCGGCGCCTACTACGTGATGACCGACATCAGCGGCCTTGGGTTCGACGACGACGTCGTGGCGGCGCGCCGGCTGACCGAGGAGGCTCGCGTCGCTCCCGTCCCCGGTTCCTCGTTCTACTCCCGGCCGGAGCTCGGGCGGGACAAGCTGCGGTTCTCGTTCCCGAAACGGTTGGAGACCCTTCACGCGGCCGGCGAGCGTTTGGCCGCCTGGGCCGCCGACAAGGCGCGCGGCTAGCCCTCAGTCCATACTTCGCGCGTGCGGGGGGTCGGGTTCGTGCTTGTGGGGGTCTCGCTCGGTATCGGCGCAGCCGACTGGTTCGCTGTCGCACGCGGGAATCGCCACGCCGAATACATCCTGAAGCCGGCCACGCTCGCCATTTTGTTCCTCGCCGCGACGTTGCTGAAGCCGAACGGGGTTCCGTGTCCCGAACAGAATGCTTGCGTTCTCGTGTCGGGGACGCCGACGGCGCCGAGCACGACGACATGGGTGTTCGTTCTCGTCGCCCTCGCGCTGTCGCTCGCCGGCGACGTGTTCCTCATGCTCCCCCAAGACCTGTTCGTGGCCGGACTCGGCGCGTTCCTGCTCGCGCACATCGCCTACGTGGTCGCGTTCAACGTCCGTTCGGCGCCGCCGTTCACGATCACGCTGGTGGCGGCCGTCGCGGTTGGGGCCGTGGCCTACGTGCTGTTCGACCGGATGCGGCGCGGGATGATCGAGAAGGGTCAGCGCGAGTTCGTGCTGCCGGTGGCCGTCTACGTCCTGGCCATCGGCGCGATGGTGGTTTCCGCGATCGCCACAGCCGGTCGGCCGGAGTGGTCCGCCGCGAACAGCGCGCTGGCCATCGCCGGCGCCCTTTCGTTCATGGCCTCGGACTCGATGATCGGGTGGAACCGCTTCGTCCAGCCCATCCCTCGAGGGGACGTTTGGGTCATGGCGACGTACCACGTGGGTCAGGTCCTGCTGGTCCTCGGTCTTCTGGGCTGAGCGAGTCGCCGGGACCTTTGGCGGGACGAAGTCGGGCCGTTCGACCCTGAGTTGCCCGCCTGCGCCCGCCGAAACTCTCCCGAAATGACCACGACGTCGGGCGGGAGGTGGGACGGATGAAGAAGCTCGCATACGCTGCTTCGGCGCTGCTCCTGGCGGTGGTGGGCGCCGCGTGCTCACACGCGTCGGCGAACCAGGGCCAGAACGCGCCAGCACCCCCGAGTAGCGTGAAGGTCACCGAGGGAGAGATGTTCCTTCATAGCTCTGCCACGAAGGTCGCCGCCGGCACCGTCACGTTCACCGTGACGAACGACGGCGCGATCCATCACGAGTTCGTCATCGTGACGGGCGATCCCACGGACACGAAGGGAGACGAGCCCGGGCGGGTCAGCGAGGCCGGCCACATCGGCGGCGAGGAGGGCCCCGAGATCGGCGACATCGCGCCCGGCGCGACCAAGACGATGGTGGCGAAGCTCTCGCCCGGCGAGTACACGGCGATGTGCAATCTCCCCGGCCACTACGCCGGCGGGATGCACTTCCAGTTCACCGTTCAGTAACAGACGACGAGGAGCCCTCGGCCCAGGGCGGTGCCCCTGCCGAGGGCTCTGCCGTTCCCGACGCCCGCCGGTCAGCGTCGGCGCCGGACGGCGTTCTCCTCGAGCCGCGCCTTCACGATCCGTTTCACCACCGATGCTGGGAGCGGCCGCTCGCGGGTGAACCGAAGCGTTCCCTGTCCCGAGACGAACGGTTCGAGCTGGTCGATGTTCGCCTGGATCACGGCCTTGCTCATGGGGAACAGGCTGCAATGGTCCCTGAAGGCCGCGTAGGAGACGAGCATGCGGTCGCCGTCCCTGAACGCCGGCATCTGGTAGCTGATCGTTTCGGTGGCATGCGGCGCCGCGGTCTGGATCTGTTTCCGGAGCTTCTGGAGCGCCTCGCGGTGCCAGTCCTGCAGGGAGTCGAGGTAATCGTCGACGGACTTCGGCTTGGCCATGGGAGTGACGGACGGTATGGCCGTCGGTGCGTCGCGTCAAGAACGCGAAGGTGATTGCTCCGGCGTGGTCGGCCACGTACCGTTGGCCGCGTCAGGCAGCCGTGGGGGGCGGCAGGGCTCGGGAGGGTGAGGTGGAGCGCGGGGAGGGCGTGAAGACCGCCGGGACGGAGCTCCGCCGACGGCCGTCCGGAGAGCCGCCCCCCCTTCCTCGACCGCCCGGATGGGGACGCTGGTTCTGGCTCTTCATCGTCGTGATCGGTCTGGGTTTGATCATCCGCTGGGCCACCGACCCCCAGGACAACCAGTCGGCGTTCCTTCGGTCGCTCCAGGAACACCGAACCTCGGGGCTGACGGACCTGGCTCGGGCGATCGCGGCCATCGCCGGGCCGGTCGCGGTGCAGGTGCTGCGATGGGGAACCGTGATCGTCCTCGCGCTCTACAAGCGATGGCGTCATCTCGTGGTGTTCCTCGCCACCTTCGTCATCGCCGACTGGCTCGTGCTGCACCTCGGCGTGCAGCGCCCGGCTCCCGAGGGCGTTGACTCGCTGACCACGGTGGCGCCGTGGATGTTCCCCTCCGCTCCCGTGACGGCGCTGGCAGTGACGCTCTTCGGCATGGCGTGGTCCCTGGTCCCCGCAGGACGCGCCCGCAAGTGGAGCTTCGTGGATGGCGCGCTCCTGTGCCTGCTCGTCCTGATGGCCCGCCTGTACCTCGGCGCCGACTATCCGATCGACGCCCTGTACGCGGTGCTGTTGGGGTTCTCGTTGGCCGGACTGGCGTTCCGGTCCATCGCCCCTGACGAAGCGTTCCCGGTCTCCTACCGGCGAGGGGGCACGGCAGCGCATCTCGACCTCGGCGGCGAGCGGGGCGCCGCGATCGTCCGCGCCGTGGCCGACCAGCTCGGGTTCACCGTCACCGACGTGAAGCCGTTCGGTCTTGAGGGATCCGGGGGATCAAGCCCGCTTCGCATGAAGGTCGAGGAGCTCGACGGCCACCTCTTTGGCAAGGTCTTCGCCACCAGCCACGTTCGGGCCGATCGCTGGTACAAGGTCGGCCGGACCATCCTGTACGGACGGCTGGAGGACGAGGTGCCGTTCGGGTCCGTTCTCCGGCTGACCGAGTACGAGGACTACGCGCTCAGGCTGCTCGATGACGCCGGCGTCCGGGTGGCCCGGACGTACGGCGTCGTCGAACTCTCGCCGAATCGCGAGTACATGCTGGTCACGGAGTTCTTCGAGGGCGCGAAGAATCTGGGCGACTCCGAGATCGACGACGTCGTGATCGACGAGGGGCTCGAGCTCATCCGCAGGTTCTGGAACGCGGGCGTGGCGCATCGCGACGTCAAACCGGCCAACCTCCTCGTCCAGAACGGCCACCTCCAGCTCGTGGACGTGTCCGGGCTCGAGGTGCGGCCCACCCCGTGGCGCCAGGCTGTGGACCTGGCGAACATGATGCTGACGCTCGCGTTGCGATCCGACCCGGATCGGGTGTGGGAGCGAGCGCTCCGGCTGTTCACGCCGGAGGAGATGGCCGAAGGATTCGCGGCGCTGCAGGGGATGGCCATCCCGACCGAGCTCCAGTCGAAGCTGAAGGCCGACCCCCGCCCGCTGCTGGAGCGGTTCCGGGAGCTGGCGCCACCGCACGAGCCGATCTCGATCCAGCGATGGAGCGCCCGGCGCGTCGCGATGATCGCAGCGGCCGTGATCGGCCTGATCCTTCTGGTCGCGATGTTCGTCGACTCGATCCAGGCCGGGCTGTACTAGCTGCTGCTCGTTCGAGGCCCTGCTACGAGAGCGCCCAGGATGAGCCCGAGGCCCGCACCTCCCACCAGGTCGAGAGGAAGGTGCGCGCCCACGTACATCCGGCCGAACCCGACAGCGCCGACGACCCCGGCGAGCACCGGCGGGCTCCACGGCGGTAGCTCCGGCCGGGCGACGAGCGCGAGCGTCGTGGCCACGGCTGCGTGGCCGGAGACCCACCCGAGGTCGTCGCCGAACCGGTCGCGGATCCGCACGTCGGGCAGCATGGCCCGCGGCCGCGCTCGTCCGGCCAGCGGCTTCACCCGCTTCCCGAGCAGCCACGCCGCCGTCCCGCCGATGCCGAGCCGGACGGCCAAATCGCGCCGCCGGGTCAGCCACGCCACGCCCGCCACAGCAGGAACGGTGACGAACGTCCCCGCCTGCATTACGGTCCAGACCGGGATGCGGATCCGATCAGAGGCGTCGTTCGCGGCGCGGAACACGCATTCCTCGGGATCCGACAGACCGCGCCTGGCGAGAGCGAGGCTTCCGCCGAACAGCCCGGCGCCGAGCCCGAACCGGACGACCCGGTTCAGACCGAGATCAGCGCCTTGCGCTTCGCCTCCTCGAACTCCTCGGCAGTGATCTCGCCCGCGTCACGGAGCTTCGACAGCTTCTCGATCTCAGCCGCGGCCGAGTAGCCGGAGAGGCGCCGCTGAGCCTCCTGCGCCCGCTCCATGTCTTCCTTGTCCTGTGCGGTCATCTTGGGCCGGGCGATCAGGTAGATCAGGGCGCCGAGGAACGGCACGATGAAGATCAGGAAGATCCAGCCCGCCTTCCCCCACCCGGAGAGATCCCGGCGGCGGAAGATGTCGGCGAAGATCGTGATGAAGATCCAGATCGCCATGAACCAGAAGAAGAAGACGAGCATCGACCACAGGATCTCTCCGAACGTGCCCATCGCGACCATCCAGGTCCCCCTTTTCCGGGGGGTCCGCGCCCCCCCACCGGGCCCCCGCTGGCCGAGGGCTCTCGCCGCATTCTATGGGCTGCGCCGGGCCGGCAATCCCGCTCTTCCGAGTTCTTCGGGTCCCGAGCCGGCCAGGAGCGCGGCACCTCGGGGTCCGCAGTAGGCTCGACGCTCCGACCGAGGGGAGGTCCCATGCCGGAGTTCTTGAGCGACATCGAGGCGATCCGGTCTCGCGCTCGCGACCACATCGAGCAAGGCCCGATCACGGAGTCCTACGGCGCAGACCGCAAGCGGGTGATCGACGTCCTCAATCAGGTCCTGGCAACCGAGCTCGTCTGCGTGCTCCGATACAAGCGTCACTACTACACGGCGACCGGGATCAACTCGGGGCCCGTCGCCGACGAGTTCCTGGAACACGCGAACGAGGAACAGCAGCACGCCGACATGGTGGCCCGCCGGATCGTGCAGCTGGGAGGCGACCCGGACTTCAGTCCCGAGGGTCTCGCCACGCGGGCGCACTCGGAGTACGACGCGTCGTCGGACCTGTTGCAGATGGTGCGTGAGGACCTGGTCGCCGAGCGTGTCGCCATCGCGTCGTACCAGGAGATCGTGCGGTGGCTCGGCGACGGCGACCCGACGTCGCGCCGGGTGATCGAGGAGATCCTGGAGAAGGAGGAGGAACACGCCGACGACCTCCTGACGATCCTCGAGCGCATGGACACCGACGGGTCGGACACGGCGTAGCGTCCAGCGGCTCTCTCGGTCGCTAGTCCACGAACGGCCCCGCGAAGATCGGCGTCTCGGCATACGGCTCGCCTGCGAACAGCATGAACCGCGTAAGGGGCCCGGCTTCTGTCACCTCGAGCTCCTCGCCGGGACCCAGGAGGATCAGCTGCGGTGGGACGGCCCGACGCCTGTTCGCACCGAACGAGGCTTCGCCATCGAGCATGTACGCGAACCCGTGGAGATTCGACGGCACGGCAGTCGTGAACGTCCCGCCGTGGGGCAGCTCGACGTCGAGGATCAAGGCGGGCGTCCCCAGCCCGATCGGAGATCCCTCACCCACCAGGACACGGACGGTCGCGTCGCCCTCCTGCCTTGACGGGATCTGCTCTCGATCAACTACGCGGGCAGTCGGCTCGACCTGCTTGTCCTTGCGAGCCAGGTTCACCCAAAACAGCACGCTCCGGAACTCGGTGTCTCCCAGGCCCACCTCGCGCTCGTCGGCTCCGATGGCCTCCGCGTGCCAAGCTCCTCTCCCGGTCCTGAGCCAGAGCAGCGATCCCTCGGACAGGCGAGCCCGCTCGACCGCTCCGCCTGGCCCAGTCGTGTGGCCGGTGCTGGCTGCACCCTTGAGGACGTACCAGATGTTGTCGAAACCACGGTGCGGGTGCTTCGTGTCCTTGCCCGCCATCTCGGAGAGGCGGAACCGGCCCTCGTGCACCAAGATGAACGGGTCGGTCAGCTCGTATGGAGCCGCGTACGACGGAATCGCTTCCAGAACCGGCATCCCCATCATCCGGATCAGCGCAGCGTCCTCCACGAGCACGGCATCCCTCGATACGTCTTCGGTGCGCCGCTCGATCGTCTTCATCTCTCCATCTCCTTCCGGTCGTCGACTATGGCAACGCGACCGGGTCCCGCTTCTATTCCAAGAGTGCCTACGCAAATAGGAGGCACTCCGAATCAGCGAGGCTTGCGCTATGCTGAGGACATGTCACTGTCAACCCAACGTGTCACTCGGGCGCCCCGACCGGCGCCGGGGGAATGCGCTCGGGCCGACGAAACGCTCGTAAGGGCGTTCAACCTCCTCGGGAAACGGTGGACCGCGGTCGTGCTGGGCACGCTTCGGGGCGGCCCCGCGGGTTTCCGGGCCTTGGCCCGCGCGGTCGAAGGGATCAGCGACTCGATGCTGTCGGAGCGTCTGGGCGAGCTCAGCGATGCTGGACTCGTCACTCGAACCGTGTGGGAGGGGCCGCCAGTGTCGGTCGCCTACGAGCTCACCGACGCCGGCCGCGCGCTCCTTCCGGCGCTGACGCAGATCAGCCGGTGGGCTGGGAAGTACCTGCCCCCGTAGCCAGGGTCTCGATCAACCCGATTTCGGGGCTCCGTCCCCATCCCCAACGGCGGCGGCGCGGTCGGGGGCCATCGTCGTTTCGACGCCTTCAGGCTTCGGACGTCCCGCGAGCTCGTACACGTCGCCGCCGTCGATGGTCTCGCGCTGGATCAGGAGCGCGATGACCTTGTCGAGAACGTCTCGATGTTGTTCCAGGATCTTCGCAGCGTGTTCGTCGGCCTCCCTCAGGAGCCGGGAGACCTCGTCGTCGATCATTGCCTGCGTGGCTTCGGCGTAGTCGCGCGATCGGACCTCCTGTTGTCCCAGGTACATCGGACCGCCACCCCCCAACCCGACCGGGCCCAGTCGTGAGCTCATCCCGAACTCGCGCACCATCCGGGTGGCCAGTTGCGTCGCCGTAGACAGGTCGTTGGCCGCCCCACTGGATACCTCTCCCAGGACCAGCCGCTCGGCAGCGCGGCCGCCCATGCGGATGGCAAGCGAGGCGCGAAGGTAGCTTTCCGGGTAGAGGTGCCGCTCGTCCACGGGGAGCTGCTCAGTGACGCCGAGCGCCTGCCCGGCGGGGAGGATCGTCACGCGTGCAACCGGATCGGCGTGCTCCGAGAATACGGCGACGAGGGCGTGGCCAGACTCGTGGACGGCGACCGCCCGCTTCTCGTCCGGCATGAGTGCATTCACGGCATCCCGCCGGCCTAGGAGAACGCGGTCACGCGCCTCCCAGAAGTCCTGCTGCGTGATCCGGTCGCGTCCTTGCCGGACCGCCACGATGGCCGCCTCGTTGGCGAGGTTGGCCAGATCGGCCCCGGAGAACCCCGGCGTGCCTCTGGCGACGGCCTCGAGGTCCAGGTTCGGCTCGATCTTCTTCCCCTGGGTGTGGATCCGAAGGACGGCCGTCCGCTCGCGAAGGTTCGGCAGCGGGATCTCGACCTGACGGTCGAACCGCCCCGGACGCAGCAGTGCGGGATCCAGGATCTCGGGACGGTTCGTAGCTGCGATCACCACGACGCCGGTGCTTGGGTCGAACCCGTCCATCTCCGCGAGGAGTTGGTTGAGGGTCTGCTCACGTTCGTCGTTGGACACGATGGCCGCGCCCCGACGCTGGCCGATGGCGTCGATCTCGTCGATGAAGATGATGGAGGGCGCCCGCTTCCGGGCGTCCCCGAACAGGTCGCGCACTCGCGACGCGCCAAGCCCGACAAACAGCTCGACGAAGCTGGACCCCGTGACCGAGAAGAACGGGACGCCGGCCTCCCCCGCCACCGCTCTGGCCATGAGGGTCTTCCCGGTGCCGGGAGGCCCCACCATGAGCACCCCTCGCGGTCCAACGGCGCCCACCCGCGTGTACTTCTCGGGGGACTTCAGAAAGTCGACCACTTCGGACACCTCCCGCTTGGCCCCCTCGTAGCCGGCGATGTCGGCGAAGGTCGTGGATGGCCGCTCCTCGTCGTAGAGCTTGGCGCGTGACCCCATGATCCCCGACAGGCCGAAGCCAACGCCGCCTCCCACGTTGCGTCTGGCCCTGCGTCCCATCCACCAGAAGATCCCGAACAGGACCAGGAACGGAAGGAGGTTGAAGAAGATCAGGGCGGCGATGTTCGAGCTCGGAGCTTCGCCCGTGATCTGGACATGATGGTTCTGGAGCTCAGAGCTCAGCTGCGGGTCCTGGATGGCTACCGGGATCTGGGACGAGTACTTGTCGCCGTTGATGAGCGTCCCGGACACGCCGCCGTCGGAGTCGATGGTCGCGGTCTTGACCTGATCGGCCTGGACCTTGTCGAGGAACTGCGTGTACGTGAGCTCGGTGGAGGAGCCTCCACCAAGCGGCAGGAAGAACAGGAGGAAGGTGGCGGCCAGGCCAAGGTACAGAAGCCAGTTCCGCCATCTCGGCGGCGGTGGCGGCGCCGGACCCTGCCGCCGCTCCCCCGTCCGCGGCTCCGGTGTCTTGGCCGGGCTTGTGCGGTGGACGATGCGACGGGTCACGGTCGGCACTCTAGTCTCGCGCTGAAGGACGGCGGGAGGCCCGGGCGGTCGCTGCGGCGGGCTAGCCGAGACCCTCCAGGAAGCGGTCGAGGGCGGTCTGGTCTTCGTTGAACACCCAGGACTCGATCGCCCTGCTCTCGGCGTCTACGTGGATGATGTGGGCGTACCGCCCCTCGAACGTGTCCTGGTTGTCGAGGCGGCGCAACTGCAACGTGACCAGCGCGATCGCGTGATCGTCGTTGGCCACGACGTCGTGGACGTTGAACTCCGGCAGGACCTGGGATACCTGCTTGGCGAAGTGGGCCAATACCTCTTCGCGCCCCTTGAAATCCCCGGACAGGAAGTTGGTGCCCGGCTCGTGCCAGACGACATTGTCGTGCAGATGCTGCGCCATCCATTCCGCGTCGCCCGCGACGAACGCGTCGTACCCCCTGCGAAGCAGCTCGGCGTTCGGATGCTCGGCCACGGTCCCCTCCTCCTCCGACGGTTGCCCGATGCTAACGCAGGAGCTTCCTGGTTGGTATGCCGCCCGCGCACCAACCGTCCCGAAACGATCGGACACCAACCACGCGTTCGTCAGTACGGACTGCCGAGGACGGTGTCGTAGTCCTGCGCATCGATCCGTCCGGCACGGGTCAATGCATACGTGAGGATCGCGCCGAATAGGAAGCCGCCAACGTGGGCAAAGAAGGCTACGCCGCCCCCATGCGCTTCCGCTGAGAAAAACCCGAAGTTCGCCTCGATGAGTTGGTAGGCGAACCACAGCCCGAGGAAGACATAGGCTCGGATCCGGACCGGATAGAACACGATGAGGGTGAGCACCCTCGAGGTCGGATAGAGCACGAAGTAGGCGCCGAGTACGGCGGCGATTGCACCACTCGCGCCAAGGTTCGGGACGTGCGCGTCAGCGGTCGAGCCGGCGAGGAGGGTCATCGCCGTTTGCGTCATCGTCGCCACAAAGCCGCCGGCGAAGTAGAAGAATAGATAGCGGATCGATCCAAATGCGTCTTCGACGTTCTTCCCGAAGATGGCAAGGAAGAGCATGTTGCCGAGGATGTGGTCCCAGCTTCCGTGCATGAACATCGATGTGATCCAGCTGAGCCCCCACGGTTCCGGCCCGTGGCAAGTGCTGTCCACGGTGCACGGATAGAAGGATGCGTGGTGGACGGACGAGTTCAGGTGTGGCAGCTCGTAGAAGATCCAGACGGCGAAGTTCGCGACGATCAATGCGACGTTGACGACCGGGGAACTTGCGTGACCTGAGACCGTCGGAAAGCGGAATCACGATGTGACTCTACGGCAGCCCAACCAAAGGCAACGTGCCAGTGATCGCAGGGTTCGCGAGCAGGATGACGTCGATCGGTCTGGGCGGTTCGCGTTCAGATCCGATCCGCCGACTTCGAGGCGCGCTCAGCGGCACACCGCCGAAGGCCATCGATGGAAGGGACGAAGTAGTACGCGCCCGTGAGCGCCCGCGTGTAGCGAGTGAGTGCGTCAGGACTCCGCCCTGGTGATCCTGCCATGCTCAGGAGCATCTCAGTGAGTCGACGTTGATCGGAGCTGAACCCGACGAACATCGTGCCGTGGTCCGTCACCGTCCCGAAGGGCATGTTGCGGCGAAAGATCTTCCCGAAGCGATCCTGGTCGGTCGCGGCGACGTGGGAATCGTCCGGACGATCCTCCAGCTCCACGCTGTCCAGCTTCCTTCGCCCGATGACCTGCTCCTGTCGGTCGACGGGCAGGGACTCCCAGGCGGCCGCGTCGTGAACCCACTTCTGCAGCAGCAGGATCGTTCCTCCTGCCCCGGGCTCTCCCTCCGGGATCATCGCGACGTCCGGAGCATCGCTCAGCGTGGGGTTCTCCGTACCGTCGATGAACCCCGTGAGATCTCGATCGTGCTGGTACGGCCAACTCGACGTTTCGTCGGCCACCACCGCGAGGTCGGCGAGCGCGACCATGGCCCCACGGGCAGTGTCGAAGATGACGTCATAGGCACTTCCAGAGAGCCACAGGACGGCGTCGTGTTGCGTCGCGGGCATCACGAGGCCGCCCACGCCGTGCAGATCCTCATTGAATCCGACCATGTCGGCAGGTGACTCGCCTGGAGCTTGCTGCCGCCACAGCTCGGGTCGGAATCCAGCGACGAGGTTGACACCTCCCATGGTCGTCCTCGGTTCCCTCAGCTCGGCGATCGTGGCCACCAGGTCGCCCCCCCGGGATCCCGAGCGCAGATCGAATTCGAGGTACGCGTGGGAGGCGGTTCCCAGGGCGAAGATGCCGTTCTGCGGAGCGCTCACCGTTCGATGATGAACGAGCGCGTGTCCATGGTCTGCCGGCGCGGCTCTTCCATTGAACTGATCAGGCGCTCTGCCGGGTGAGGATGCGAAGTCTGTCTCTCGCGATCCGGCGGACCAGGATCGGCACGTAGGACTTGATCCGAGCATCGGCAAGGGAATCCACCGTGTCCGTCACGACCTGGTGGATGGTATCCCTCAGGACGGCCGGCTCGAACTCGCGGATCAGATCGTCCGTCAGTTTGTTGACCTGTGGATCTACCATTCGGCCCCCCCATCCCTCGCCTCGGGAGCGGTTACTCGCCGCGGTAGGAAGGAGGCGCGCGACGTGCACGCCACGTTACCCACTCCCGGTCGCCGTACGCAATCGCTCCCGTCGCGCAACACGGCCGGCCGGATACAGCCTCGTGGACCCTTCGAGCTCAGTCGCGAGGTCGCGCCTATCGACCGGCGGCCGCGCGCTCCAACGCGTCGCGGAGGACGTCCGTCTCGTATGAGTCGTCGTGGCGGACGCCGTTGATGTAGAAGGTGGGCGTCCCGTTCACGCCACTTCGCACGCCGCTCATGAAGTCCTCGTGGACACGCTGGGCTTGGACGTGCTCCGCCATCTCCTTGTCGAACCGCTCGACGTCGAGGCCGAGCTCCTCGGCGTAGCGGTGCAGGTCCTCGTCCGTGAGGTTCTGCTGCCGCTCGTAGAGCAGGTCGTGCATCTCCCAGAACTTGCCCTGGGCGTTGGCGGCCTCCGCGGCCTCTGCTGCCTGCTCGGCGTGAGGATGTGACGTGGAGATCGGGAAGTTCCTGAACACGAACCGGAGCCGCTCCCCCATCTCTGACTGGATCTCCTTGATGATCGGGTACGCCTCCCCGCAGTACGGACACTCGTAGTCGCCGTACTGGACAAGAGTGACCGGAGCATCCGCCTGACCTTGGATGTGGTCGCGGCCCTCC
>JBKOXF010000110.1:0-4080 GCA_046724795.1 Actinomycetota bacterium
TCCAGCGAGCGAAGTCCTTCTACGAGGGCCTCGGATGGGCGGTCGCACTCGACATCGAGGAGACCGCGTTCTTCCAAGCGAACGGGGTCGTGCTCGTGCTCTGGGCCCGGGACAAGCTGGCGGCGGACTCGGGGATCGACGACCGCGGCGCCGACTGGAGCGGCATCGCCCTCGCCCACAACGTCGCGTCGAGGGAGGAAGTCGACGAGGTGATGGAGCAAGCGCGAAATCTGGGCGGAACTGTCACCCGTGAGCCGGCGGAGACGTTCTACGGTGGCTACGCGGGTGTGTTCCGGGACCTCGATGGGCACGCGTGGGAGATCGCGTACAACCCAGGCTTTGGCCTGACTGACGACGGCAGCATCATCCTGAAGCCTTGATCCGAGAGGCCATGATCCCCTCGGTCTCGCGGAGCCATGACATCGACACGACGTTGCCCGTGAACGACGGTGGCTGCTTCAGCATCCACACGACGCCCTCCGCGGGGACCTCGCTCGGCTCCCAGTCCGAGTGATCGGCCTCGGGCGCGTTCGCCAGGAACCCCTCGCTCGCCACCGGGATGTCGATGCGGAAGCAGTTCACCGCGATCCCGAACGGCTTCAGCTGCTCGCCGGCGTCGACCGTCAGTCGTTCCAACGCAGCTTTCGACACGCCATACGTCATCAGGGACGGGATCACGCGAACCGCCGCGATCGAGGAGAGGTTGAGGATCGATCCCTCCCCACGCTCGCGCATCTCGGGCACGACCTCGCGCATCGCCAGCCACGGCGCGCGGTAGTTCACCGCCATCACCAGGTCGTGGCGCTTCTGGGGGATATCGAGGTCGCCGAGGAACGTGATGGCCGCGTTGTTCACGAGTACGTCCAGGCGGCCGAAGTGCTCTGCCGTCGTCCTGACCATCGCGACGACCTCCTCCTCGACGGAGAGGTTGGCCGGCACTGCGAGGCCGACGCCACCGACGGACTGGATGGCCCGGACCGTCTCGTCGATCGTTCCCGGCAAGCGGAGCGGCGCGGCATCGGTGGCCCGCGCCGCGCAGGCCACTCCACAGCCCTCACGGGCAAGCTCGATGGCGATGGCCCGCCCGATCCCGCGTGACGCCCCGGTGACGAGCGCGATCTTCCCCGCGAGGTTCACGCGCAGAGCTCCCAGGCTTGCCGGGCGAGCTGCAACACGAGTTCGCCGAACCGCTCGTGGATCGGGTGGTCGCTCTCTCCTCGCGCGAACTTCGCGTAGTGCCCCTCGAGCAGGCATGCCAGCTTGAACAGCGCGAGCACGCGATACCAGTCGAGGTGCGTGAGGTCGCGGCGAGTGCGGTGCGCGTATCGCCCGGCCAGCTCGTCACGCGTGGCGAACCCGTGCCGATCGGCGAGATACGCCGCGGTGAATGACGGCTCCTCGCCCGCGTGATGCCACCCCGCCAGAAGCCACCCGAGGTCGACCAGCGGATCGCCGATGGTCGATTGCTCCCAGTCCACGATGGCCGCGAGCCGAGCCGGAGCGCCGTATTCGAACAGCGTGTTGATGAGCTGGTAGTCGCCGTGGATGATCCCTGGCTCCCCCATCGCCGGCACGTTCCCGCGCAGCCACTCCGCCACCTCATCGAGGTGCGGGATGTCGCGCATCCGGTACTTCGCAAGCTGCCCGAGCCACCGATCGACTTGCCGGTCCAGGTACCCCTCCGGCCGCCCGAACCCTGCGAGCCCGTGCGCCTCCCAGTCCACGCCGGCGAGCGCAGCCAGCCCGTCGACGAGCTCGAACCCGAACGCCCGGCGCGCACCGTGATCGGCGTCGAACGGCGGCGGGAGCGGGTCCCTCGGCACGAACCCGTCCACGAACTCCATGACGAAGAACCGCGCGCCGATCACCCGCTCATCCGTACACAACGCCAGCGGCATCGGGTGCGGCACCGCCGTTCCTTCCAGCGCCGACAGGATCCGGAACTCGCGGACCATGTCGTGCGCGGTCGGTGACACCGGCACCCGGGGCGGCCGTCGCAGTACCCAGTGCTGGTCGCCCCGCCGGAGATCGAAGATCAGGTTCGACGCGCCAACCGTGATCGGCTCGGCGACGACCTCGCCTTCACCGAGCCCGCCTTCGTCGAGCCAGGTCGTGAGCCGCCGGAGATCGAGCAGCTCAGAGGTTGGAGCCGACTTCATCGAGCAGCTCCGCGAACCGCTTCTGCGCGGCCTCCCGCCGCGTCGGGATGTGCTCCGTCGGGTACGGCCCGGACGAGGCCTCGTAGTTCTTCAACGCCCGGCGCGCCACCGTTACGCGGTGCACCTCATCGGGCCCGTCGTAGATGCGTGCCGACCGGGCCAACCGGTACATCTGCTCGAGGGGCAGGTCGGTCGAGTACCCGAGCGACCCATGCGCCTGCACCGCGCGGTCGATCACGTCGTGCAGCACCTTCGCCCCGAAGAACTTGATCGCCGCGATCTCGGTTCGGGCCGCCGAGGAGCCCTTAGTGTCGATGACCCAGGCCGCGTGCAGCGTCATCAGCCGGAACGCCTGGATCTCCGCCCACGAGTCGGCGATCCAGTTCTGGACGGTCTGCTTGTCGGCCAGCAACGACCCACTCGTGTATCGAGAAAGCGAGCGCTCGCACAGCATGTCGAACGCGCGATGGCACTGGCCGATCCACCGCATGCAGTGATGGATGCGCCCCGGTCCGAGTCGTTTCTGCGCGATGACGAACGCCTGGCCCTCGCCGCCGAGCGTGTTCGCAACCGGCACGCGGACGTCCTCGTACAGGATCTCGGAGTGCACGGCGTCGCCGCCGATGCCCCCAACGTCGCGCAGGATGTTCAACCCCGGCGTGCCCTTCGGCACGATGATCATCGACATCCCCTCGTACGGGGAGACGTCGGGGTTCGTCACGAGCATCACGATGAGGAAGTCCGCCTTCGAGCCGTTCGACGTGAACCACTTGTGGCCGTTGATCACCCACTCGTCGCCGTCGCGGACGGCGCGCGTCGCGATGAGCGTCGGGTCGGCGCCGGCGCCGGGCTCGGTCATGGAGAAGGCCGAGCGGATCTCGCCCGCGAGGAGCGGCTTCAGCCACCGTTCTTTCTGTTCGTCCGTCCCGAACAGCCCGAGGATCTCGGAGTTCCCAGAGTCGGGCGCCTGGTTCCCGAAGACGAGCGGCGCGATGAGCGTGGAGCGTCCGACGACTTCGTTCAGCAGCGCCAACTTGATCTGCCCGTAGCCTGACCGCCGAGCTCGGGGTCGAGGTGACCCGCCCACAACCCCTGGTCCCGTACCTTCTCCTGGAGGGGCTTGACGGCGCGCCACAGCTGCTCCTCGGTGAGGCCGAGCACTTCCAGCGGATAGATCTCGTCCTGCACCAGCTGCAGTGCCCAATCCAGCTTCGCCTGGTACTCGGGCTCGACGGAAAAGTCGAACGCCATCAGGGAACCCCCTTCGCGGCTCGTCGCGCGGATTCTTGCACGCGCGCCGCGAGGGACGTTTCCCCTGGTCAGCCGCTCAGTGCGCAGGCCGGAAGACGGGGAGCGAGACGGTGTCGCCATCGCGCTGTTCGTCTCTGATCGCGACATGCACCGGCATGTCGCAGCGGACGTCGTCCGGCGCGACGCCCTCGATGTTCGACGTCATCCGGACACCCTCATCGAGCTCAACGATCGCCACGACGTACGGCAGGCGCTCGTTGAACGGCGAGAGGTCGTTCTGATACACGACGGTGAACGTGTACACGCGGCCGCGACCGCTGGCCTCCTTCCACTCGGTGTCGGCGGACCAGCAGTTCGGGCAGTACGTCCGCGGATAGAAGAAGTCTTGTTCGCACGCGTTGCAGTGCTTGATGAGCAGCCGGCGGTCCCGTGCTGCGTCCCAGTACGGCTGCGTCTCGAAGTCGGGCTGAGGGAGGTGCCACGTGGAGGTCCTCGCCATCTGCGGCATCCCGCTACTCCGTCCCCATGACGAGCGTTCCGGTGGAGCTGAACCACCCACCGGTGCCGTTTACCGCGGCGATCTTCGCGTCGCTCACCTGCCGTCCTTCCGCCTCGCCCCGAAGCTGCCGCGCCGCCTCGATGATCAGGAAGATCCCGCGCATCCCAGGGT